>JAEZGU010000303.1 GCA_023416855.1 Bacillota bacterium | reverse complement strand
TTATTATTAAAACAGCTGCAACAATTGTTGCTGCCAAAAGGATCACCATCAATAAAGGCATGAACCATCCTCCGCCATAAAATCCGTTCATGAATCCAAAACAGCTGCCGAAACCTCCATATCCTCTTAAAAACATCATATTAATCACTCCTATTCTTGTATGATTTTTTTCATTCTTTCAAAAGTCTCATCATCAATTTCACCTTTAACATATCTTTGTTTCAATATATCCATTGAGTTGTTATCTTTTCGCGAAGTTATGTTAAGGGAATCGTTATTTTTGTACAAGTAATATATAAATAAGCCTAAAATTATCCATGTAAATATCATAATCGTTACCTCCTTACAGTATAAGTATAAATTTAAATTGTGTCGAAATTATGTCGAAAGTATATTAAAATTATGAAATAGTGGTGCCTGGCACCCAAGTTTTTTGGCACCTTAGTTTTTAGTTAAAGTGAAAAAAATATAAATAAGCCTTAAAAAATTGTTTATATACTAAATATTATAGGTATATATATGTTGAACCATATATTATACTAGGAGGTAGTAATTATGAAAAAAATTCTTGTTCCGGTTGATGGTTCTGCTGCTTCCCGTAAAGCTGCAGAAAAGGCAATAGAAGCTGCAAAAGAAAAAAGTGCAGAATTAACATTTATTTATGTTGTTAATAACCCTGATGTAATGAGTGATGGCCAATATGGAATACGTACAAGAGATGAGATTTTAAATCTTAGAGCATTTACTGAGGAAACAGGAAGAAAGTTTCTGGAGAAGTTTGTGAGTGAATTAGAAACCGGCGATTTAGCAGTTAAAAAAGAAGTTGTTTCTGGACAACCTGATGAAGAAATTGTTAAATTAGCAAATGAAGGCGAATTTGATTTGATAGTAATGGGAAGAAGAGGTTTTTCCAAAATAAAAAGGTTTTTTGTAGGTTCGGTAACACAAAGAGTAATTTCAGATGCTCCTTGTCCTGTGTTAGTAGTACAAGAATAAATAATAATTGCTCCCTCTTGACTTTGGTCTCGAGGGAGAATTTTTTTGGTGCCAGGCACTGAAATAAAAGTTTTGATTATGGTAATAAATAATAGATAAAATAACTAAGGATGTGAAAGAATGACCAATGAATTAATTTTACTTAGTAGCCTTACTGTAAAAGGAATAACATTTGAAAACAGATATGTATGTGCCCCATTTGATATTGCAAAAGCAACTGAAGACGGATTGGTTACAGATGAACTGTTATCAATATATAGACAGCGCAAGGGACCCTCTCTTATAATTGTTGAACAAGCGGCTGTAGATCATGCTGGACAGTACAGGGAGAGGCTTTTACATGTCGATAGAGATGAATGTATTGAAGGATTATCAAGACTTGCAGAAGTTATACATAAGAATAAACAGGTTGGGATTGTTCAGATAAATCATGCAGGAAGTGCTGCTGATGTTGAGCTTACAAGCACGGAAGCTGTTGCTCCATCTGCTGTTATAAACCCAGCTTTTAAGCGTTCGATGCCTAGAGCTTTGACTATCGCTGAAATTCAGGAAATAAAAGAAAGTTTTGTGAAGGCCGCGCTTCGTGTGAAAAAAGCAGGCTTTGATGGTGTTGAAATACATAATTGTCATGGATTTTTATTGACACAATTTTTATCTCCATTGACTAATTTAAGAACCGATGAATATGGCGGCAGTTTGGAAAACAGAAGCCGTATTTTATTAGAGATAACGGCAGAGGTTAGACAGGCTGTAGGTGATGACTTCCTACTGTTGGTTCGACTTGGAATAGATGACCTTTTACCGGGAGGATTAACTCTAGAAGAAGGATGTCAAGTTGCTGAGAAACTTGTTAATGCTGGAATAGATATTCTTGATATCTCTTCAGGTATGCTTCCGCCATTAGTATTAAAAGGACCTGCAATGCTAAGAGATATGATTAAGACTGTAAAATCAAGGGATTCAGTTCCGGTTATAGGTGCTGGTGAATTAAGTGATATTCAAATAGCAGCAGATATGATTAATAAGGGTGAGGTTGATTTTATAGCCCTTGGAAGACCTATATTAAACCAGCCAAACTTTGTGGAGGGCTTAATAGAAGAAATAAAGAAGTAAAAAACTAGTGCCTAACATTAAGCTCTTTAGCTATTAAATTTCATGTTATTTCATTTAATGTACATACTAATAACACTAGTCTAACATGGAGGAGAATAACACTATGCCAGAGCTTCCTGAAATGGAAACATATAAAATATTACTTAATGAAAGAATCACAGGAAAAACCATTACTGATATTGAAATTAACAGGGAGAAGTCAATTAATATACCAAGCTTAGAATTTATACAAGAAATAAAGGGAAAACAGATTATAAAAATAGATCGTCTAGCTAAGCATCTGATTTTTAGATTAAATTCTGGAAAAAACCTTCTAATGCATTTAATGCTGGGTGGGTGGATGTATATTGGAAGCGAGCATGATAATCCAAATCGCACCAAACAAGTCATTATATCCTTTGGGGATATGAAACTCTATTTCATTGGACTACGATTAGGCTATTTGCATCTCCTTGATGAGCAGGATTTACATGAAAAGCTCTCAGATTTAGGGGCTGAGCCACTAGAACCAGAATTTACTTTTAACTATTTTCAAAATATTATACAGTCTAAACATGGAAAATTAAAAATGATTCTCATAAATCAAAAGGTTATCTCTGGGATTGGTAATTTTTATTCGGATGAGATTTGCTTTGATGCAAAAATCAGACCTACTGTGAAAGTAGATTCTCTTAATAAAGATAGTCTATTTTCTGTTTATAATTCAATTCAAACTGTTTTGCAAAAAGCAATTTCTCATGGGGGATATATGGATAATCCTTTGTTTCTAGG
>JAEZGU010000067.1 GCA_023416855.1 Bacillota bacterium | reverse complement strand
ATCTTAAGCATTACAGGACTGGAAATAGACAAATATGTAACCATTGATTATGATGGAGTAAGGGCTGCTGTTGATGCAGTAGGCGGAGTTGAGGTTGATGTACCATTTCATATGAGATATACTGACCCCTATTCAGATCCTCCATTAGACATTAACATTCCTGCAGGCAGACAGACAATTTACGGTGATAATGCAATGGAGTTTTTAAGATTTAGAAAAACTAATTACTCAGGTTATTCAGGCTATGCAGAAGGAGATTTAGGAAGAATTGAAGCACAACAGAGCTTTGTAAAGTCTGCAATTAAAAAAGCACTAAGCTTTAGACTTCCAAAGGTTGTAAGCGAAGTATATCCTTACGTTGATACAGATTTTTCGTTAACAGAAGCAACATCAATGGCAGTGGGAAGTGTTGGTCTTTCAACTGAAAATATAAACTTTCATGTACTGCCTGGTACAACACAAACCAGAAATGGGCTTTCATTTTATATAATGGACACTCAAGCAACTAAAGATTTAGTATATGGAATACTTAATATTGAATAAAAAAACGCCAATTAAGGCGTTTTTTTAATTAATAGCAACATTAGAAGATGTCTCTATCAGTAGGAGCTTGAGTTTGCTTATTAATAAGCGCCTTTTCGCCCATTCGAATCATTTCTCTAACGCTCAGCCCATTAACTAAAGCAGGATACATCTCAGATGTCATACCATTGAATGTAGGAAAGCCAATATCCTGAGCAATTTCCATTTTTAAGTTGTTAATTGCCTGTTGAGCTTCGGGAACTACTAATTTGTTTCTACTCATACTATACAGCTCCTTTCATTTAATGAAGCTATATAATTATTATTATCATGAATAAAAAAAATAAACTGATAATAATTTCTATTAAATAAAAATAAATGAAAATTTTTAAATGCTTGTACATTTTTCGTATAATAGAAAATGAGCAGTCTTACTGCTCATTTAACCTATCTTGGTACTGTTATAGGAGTTTCCAGATCACTACAAATAAAATCACAACAGTGATGGTTATGTCCTCTTCTATTACCGCCGGTACCCATAACATTATTATTGTGTTTGTGTCGTCTTTCTGCTGCTTCTAATACCTCTTCTACAAGACTGTTGCAACGTCTTCCACCGGTTCCTTGAACTTCGTCATTAAATCTGTCGCAGCGTCTTCCACCGGTACCCATAACATCATTATTACATCTGTCAATTTCGTCGCCTGTACCAAATACATTTGTGCATCTACCTCTTGCTCCTGCTACGTTGCAGCGTCCTGTTCCATTTATACATCCTGGTCCTCTTAATGCTATTTGTACAGCTCCGAATTCACCCATAACCTGACCTGTTCTATTTATAAATCTATCTCTATTGCAACTCATCATAACACCTTATTCTTTTTAGATTTTTTGAGCCAAGCTCATTAATATCATATTCGACATATTTCAAAGTGTTACGACAGGAATAATTTTTTAATAAATTTATTTAATGATTTTTACGTTAAACTCTTCCATCCATATATTTAATTGAATTAAATAAGCAATGAGCTGAGGACCAGTCATAAGCTGACCATACCACGGCTTTTTAAATGCTTTGCCTCCTGTTTCTACTATTTCAGTAACCTTATCCTTATTAATAAGTTGGTATATTGGAGCATTGTTATCTGACATTATTTCTTTCATCCATTTTTGAACTTCATTTGTATATTCAATATTATGAGTCTTTGGATATGGGCTTTTCTTTCTATCAATGATGTCATCAGGTAGAATGCCTCTTAATGACTCTCTCAAAAGTCCTTTTTCTCTTCCAGAGTAAAACTTAATTTCATTTGGAATATTAAATGCATATTCAACCAATCTGTAATCAGCAAAGGGAACTCTTACCTCGAGACTGTTTGCCATACTCATGCGGTCTTTTCTGTTTAAAAGTGTTATCATAAACCATTTAATATTTAGGTAAAACAGCTCTCTCATTCGTGATTCTTCTTTAGATTCGCCCTTTAACTTAGGAACCTTTTTAATAGTGTCATAGTACTTCTGGCTTACATATTCTTCTAAGGGAAGATATGAAAATTCTTTGTTAATTATTTCTAGTCTTTCTTTAGTTGATTTCGACCATGGAAAAGTATCGGCATTTACATCTTCTGGCCAAGTAAACCAAGGGTAGCCGCCAAATATCTCATCTGCACATTCACCAGATAATGCTACTGTAAAATCTTTTCTAATTTCTTTGCAAAATAGCAGCAAAGATGAATCAACATCGGCCATCCCAGGAAGATCATTTGTTTTTACTGCATCCCTTAAGGCTTTAACAAGATTTGAATTATCTAGAATTACTGTATTATGATTGGTTTTTAAAAATTCTGACATTCTTTCTGCATATATCTGGTCAGAGGTTGGCTGGAATAGGTTAGATTGAAAATACTTATCATTATCCTAATAGTCAATTGAATATGTGTTTAAAGTTCCTTTGCCATTTTTTTTATAATACTCTGCAGTAATTGCAGATATGGCACTTGAGTCTAAACCACCTGAAAGAAAGGTGCATAGAGGAACATCTGATACCAACTGTCTTTCAATTGCATCAACCAAGAGATTTTTTAATGTTTCTTTTGTTTGATGAAAGTTTTCTTCATGTTGTTTTGCTTCAAGCTTCCAGTATTCTTTAAGACTTATTGTACCATCCGTATAAAAAAGATAATGAGCAGGAGGAATTTCCTTTATATCTTTAAAAACCCCATTTCCTAGGGAGCGCGCAGGGCCAAGTCCTAATACTTCCATTATTCCTTCTTCGTTAATTACAGGCTCTACTAATGGGTTGGCGAGCAGTGCTTTAATTTGTGACGCAAACACAAGGTTATTATCCTTGTAGCAGTAAAACAACGGTTTTACTCCAAGATGGTCTCTTGCAAGGAATAAGGTTTTATTATATTCATCCCAAACTCCAAATGCAAATATTCCATTTATATGGTTAACACATTCAGCACCCCATTCAATATATGAAACAAGCAGCACTTCGGTATCAGAATATGATTCAAACTTATATCCCTTAGATTTCAACTCATTTCTTAAATCGTCAGTATTATAAAGTTCTCCATTGTAAACTAGGACGAATTTGTGCTCTCCAAGCTTTCTTATCATTGGCTGAACACCGCCTTCGGCATCTACAATAATTAGTCTTCTGTGTCCTAGTATAATGTTTTCACTTCTATAATAGCCTGAGCTGTCCGGACCTCTGGTTACCAGTTTATCGGTCATA
>JAEZGU010000025.1 GCA_023416855.1 Bacillota bacterium | reverse complement strand
TCTCAGACGCTTGCAAAAAACACCGAACCTTCTGCCCAGCACATTACAGCTCTCTTTTATAGGATTGGGAAGCATCCTATAAAAACAGTATTACATCTATTAAATGTAATCCCAGAGAAAAAATCCCTTCGGCGAATCACCCTTTCAAGCTAAGCTTTACTCTTGATCATCGCAACCTCTGTAATATACCCACGAAAATATTTAATTTCGTCTATTATATGCTTGATAAATACTTATGTCAATATAAACTTTTACTGTTTTTAACAAATTTTATCGTATTTTTTTATTAAATTTTTATTACATAATAAATTTTTAATGCTTTTTTAAGAAATATATATTATAATTAACTTTGTATAATTAATTTTAATAACTTTAAGGCATAAATAAACTATTTTGGAAAAAAAACACGAAAATTTAAAATAAATATACGGGTAATTTATAATAGTTAGAGCAAAAGCAAAATATAGGAGATGAAATATATGTTATGTTCAGTTTGCAAGAAAAACGTAGCTGTTATATATGTAAATAAAATTTTAGAAGGTAAAATGCAAACAATGGGACTTTGTATTCCTTGTGCAAAAAAACAAGGAATTGCTCCAATGGATCAAATAATGAAACAAAGCGGCATGAAACCTGAAGACTTTGAAAACATTAATAATCAGCTTGCTGAAATTATGGGAGATGTTGATATAGATAGTTTGACTAAGAATATTGACTCAGATGATCCTGAAGGAATGAAATCATTAATGAATTTTATGAATACAGCTTTTTCAGGTTTATCAAATTCAACTAACAAAGAATTTCAGCCTACAGAAGATGAAGGCGGAGATATTGATTTGCAAAATTCAATCAGCGGATCAGGAACTAAAGTAAAAGAAAAAGTAAAAAGAAAAAAACTAAAATATCTTGATACTTATGGTACTAATCTTACAGAACAAGCAAGATATGGTGAATTAGACAGAATTATTGGTAGAGAAAGAGAAATAGACAGAGTTATCCAAATATTAAACAGACGTTCTAAAAATAACCCTATTCTAATTGGTGAGCCAGGTGTAGGTAAAACAGCAATAGCTGAAGGCCTTGCTGTAAGAATAGCTGAACATAATGTTCCTGTTAAATTATTCAATACTGAAATTTACTTGCTTGATTTAACATCTGTTGTTGCAGGTACTCAATTTAGAGGTCAATTTGAAGCACGTATGAAAGCTATTATTGACGAAGCTAAAAAAGCAGGAAATATTATTATTGTTATTGACGAAGTTCATAACATAGTTGGTGCAGGTGAAGCTGAAGGCGGAGCTATGAATGCCGCTAATATACTAAAACCAGCTTTAGCCAGAGGCGAAGTTCAGGTAATTGGTGCAACAACATTAGATGAATACAGAAAGCATATAGAAAAAGATACAGCTCTTGAAAGAAGATTTCAACCTGTGTTGGTAGACGAGCCATCAATAGAAGATTCAATTGAAATAATTAAAGGTATCAGGGACTATTATGAAAAATATCATAATGTTAAGATCTCTGATGATGTTATTGAACAAGCAGTATTAATGTCTGAAAGATATATAACAGATAGATTCCTGCCTGACAAAGCAATTGATGTTATAGATGAAGCCGGTTCAAGAGCTAATTTGAAGAACAGTGGTTTAGTTGAACTTGAAGCATTGAGAACTGAGTTAACTGAAATTAGAGAAGAAAAAGAAACTGCTGCTGAAAATGACGATTATGAAAGAGCTGCTGAGTTAAAGGTTAAGGAATTAAAGGTAGAATCTAAAATCAAAGATTTATCAAATGAATGCGAAAATGTACAGCTGTCTACAGATGATGTAGCATTTGTAATTGAAGCATGGACGAAAATTCCTGTTCAGAAAATTAATCAAGCAGAAGCTGAAAAACTAATTAATTTAGAAGAAAGCTTGCATAAGCGTGTCATTGGACAACATCCTGCAGTTACATCTTTAGCAAGAGCTATAAGAAGAAATCGTTCAGGCTTTAAGAAAAAGAAAAAACCTTCTTCATTTATATTTGTAGGACCTACAGGTGTTGGTAAAACAGAATTGGCAAGAACACTTGCTTTTGAACTGTTTGAAAATGAAGATGCAATGATTAGATTAGACATGTCTGAATACATGGAAAAACATACGGTTTCTAAATTAATTGGAGCTCCTCCGGGATATGTTGGTTTTGATCAAGCAGGCTTCTTAACAGAAAAAATAAGAAGAAAACCATACTCTGTAATATTACTTGATGAAATAGAAAAAGCTCATGAAGATGTATTTAATATTTTATTACAAATATTAGAAGATGGTAGATTAACCGATAATCAAGGAAGAACTGTAAACTTTGAAAACACTGTAATTATTATGACATCCAATGCAGGTACATCCATTAAAGGTAATAGAATCGGATTTGGCAACAAAGAATATGAAGCAATGGAAGAAAAGGTGAAGGATGCTTTAAAGCAAGCCTTTAGACCTGAGTTCTTAAATCGAATTGATGACATAATTGTGTTTAATGAATTAACTAAGGATGAGTTGAAACAAATTGTTGATTTAATGCTAAATGAAGTTATAAAAGAAGGTAAAGATAAGAAAATTTCAATAGATGTGACCGATGAAATGAGAACTTTTATACTTGATAAAGGTTACAATACAAAATATGGAGCAAGACCTTTAAGACGAGCGATCCAAAAATATGTTGAAGATGAAATATCTGAAGCTTATTTGAGAGGTATTTTAAAAGAAGGCAGCTCAGTTACCGTTACAGTAAAAGATGAAAAGGCTGAATTGATAATTAAATAAAATAAGGCAGAATTCTATGAATTCTGCCTTATTATTATATTAATCATTTAAAAATCCTATTCCTAAAACACCGGGACCAGAGTGTGTACCAATAACCGCTCCAATTTCTTGCTCAATAATATTTTTAATTTTATATTTTTCTTCGATTGTTTGTCTTAATATTTGAAGCTGATCATAGCTTTGTCCATGAAATAACAGAACAGTTTTATTAGACAAGTCAAAATTATTTTTTTCTATCCATTCATCAAACCATTTTATTGTCTTGTTTTTTCCTCGTACTTTATCAATTACTGAAACTGCACCATCCTTAATGCCTATAATTGGTTTTATGTTTAATAGAGAGCCTACAACTGCTTGACCTTTTGACAATCTACCGCCCTTTTCAAGATATTTAAGAGTATCAAGACCTGCTACAGCAACAATTTTTTCCTTCACACTCTCTAATTCTTCAACAATTTCATCCATGCTTTTATTTTGCTCAACTAATTCAATTGCTCTCAATATCAGTGCAAATGTTCCAAGACAAACACTTTTCGAATCAATAATTTTAATATCATTACTACCAATCATATCTTTTGCCATACGAGCTGAATCATATGTACCGCTTAATTCTGATGCTAAAAATATACCAAGAACTTGATCCCCTTCTAAAAGTATTTCGCTAAATGCTTCTATAAAAGTACCTGGTGAAACTTGTGATGTAGTAGGAGACTTATCAGCTTTAGTTAACTTGTCGAAAAACATCGATGTAGTTAATTCAACTTTGTCCAAAAATGACTCATTTTCAAAATTTACAGTTAATGGCACCATTTTTAAATTATGTTTTTCTATAATTTCCTGTGTAACATCAGCAGTACTGTCTATAACTATTTTAATACCCATAACAACCTCACTATTTTCATTATCAAATTTTTTGATTCTAAAAGTATTATATTATAAAAAGCTTAATTAATTCCTAATAATCACTATTTAAGACTGAAATTATACTTATGATTGAAGAATTCTTCTATATCAGTTAATACTTTGATTAATAATTCCTCTTCCTTGCTGTCTAACTGTTGTAATGCACTTATTACCATATCTTTATGAAAATCTTGGTGAGCATGATACGCAGCTACACCACTTTCAGTTAATTTAATTATTACTACACGTCTGTCTTCTAATGACCGTTTTCTTTCTACATAACCTTTTTTTATAAGATTATCCACCGCAGTAGTAAGTGTGCCTGAAGTTACTCTTAAATCCTTTGCGGTGTCAGACATGGTTCTTTCTCTATTTATACCAATGTTGTCAATTACGTGCATTTCAGATATAGATAAATCAGAAAATTCTCCTGTTTTTAAGCATTTTTCTTCAATATCTAAAATATTTGCAAATAACCTAACAAGTATTTCATTAACAGTTTCGTGATTATTCATAAAATCACCTCATTTATTTTGATAATCAAATTATATTTATTTTTAACAACTTTGTCAACAGTTTTTTAACATTGTATAACGCCATAAAAAATCCCTTGCTTCTTCAGCATAATCTATATTAATTCTCTTGCTTTTTTCAACAACAAAATCACTAAACCCATCGTTTTCAACATATATTTCTTCGCCGATTAAATCAATACCATTATGCTCTTTTGTGATACTTAAAGCACTACATAATTTTCCGGGACCGTTAAGTATATTCTTAATTTGATACTTTGATAATTCTTCATATGGCTTTTTATATCTGTTCAAACTCATAAGTTCAATATTTTCAACAGGCTCTGCACCCCTAATCAACACAGCACTGCATGTACCTTCTTTTTCTGTTACAAAATTCATACAATAATACATACCGTAAATAAAATAAACATACGTAAAACCAGGTGGCCCAAACATTATTTTAGTTCGAGGGGTAATTTTGTTTCCATATGCATGGCTGGCTTTATCTATTTCAGCAATGTAAGCTTCAGTTTCATTTATTCTTACCTTAATAATTTGATTATTTAGTTTTCTAACTATTATTTTACCTATTAAATCCTGACCTACAACTCGTGCATCTCTGTCGTAAAAACTTCTGTCTAACTTTAACATATTACTTATTTCTCCCGTGAAGATTAACCTTTTATCTAATGAAATCTGTTATTCTAAATTAAACAATTTCTTAAAGTTTTTGTTAGTATTCTCTGCAATTACTTCAAATGATACATTTCTGATACTTGCAATCTCTTCTGCTACATACCTTACATACTTTGGTTCATTTCTTTTTCCTCTATACGGTTCAGGCGTTAAATATGGCGCATCAGTTTCAATTAATAATTTATCCAATGGTATTTCATTAGCAACCATTTTAGGTGTTTTAGCTTTCTTAAAAGTTACAGGGCCTGCAAGAGAAATATAGAATCCTAACTTAATAAATTGCTTTGCCATTTCAACACTTCCGGAATAGCAGTGCAATATTCCTCTTGTACTTGAATTAGCTTCCTCTTTCATAATTTTAAAAAGATCCTCATGTGCATCTCTGTCATGTACTATATATGGTAAATCCAATTCATTAGCGAGTTTTATCTGTTCTCTAAACCATTTTCTCTGCGTTTCTCTATCAGAATTATCATAATAATAATCCAAACCAATTTCGCCGATCGCAATAACCTTTTTATTTTTTGACAAGTCTATGAATATATTCATGATATCATCATTCATATATTTAGTTTCATGAGGATGACATCCTACGGCTGCATATATAAACGAGTAATCATCAGCTAATTTAACTGCTTTCTTAGATGTTGCTAAATCAGCTCCGGGATTAAGAACTAATTCTATTCCATTTTCTTTCAGCTTATTTATTATGTCTTTTCTATCATTATCAAATCTATTATCATCAAGATGTGTATGAGAGTCAATTAACTTATTTATCACTTTTTTTATCCTTCTTTTTATTGTTTCTGTATTCTTTAACTGTTTCTTTAAATAGCTCTAATGTTTCATCATCCTTGCTTATTGTAATTTCAGCTGTCAAATCTTTTGACATTACTGTATACAATATTTTTACAATAATCATACCTTTATCATTAGGCTTAAGATAATTAATGCCTTTTATATCTTCCCATTTAATTAAAGTGCCTCTTTTTTGAATGCCTAAGGTTGAAACAGATGTTTTTTTCGTAAGAGGAACATACAAAGCAATCATTAATAAAGGTAAAACAACTCTTGTTGCAATAGATTCTAAATCAAATTGCTCATTTGCATTAATCATTCCTACAACCATAAATACTGTCATAGTCAATATAAAAATAATCAAGATATTGCTTAATTTTTGTCTTTTTTTATCATCATCCTTCAACAGGAGCAATACTCTCATATTTTGTTTTCTATAACTTAAATTGTTTCTAATATTAACAAATATAAAATAGATTACTAATATAAATAAAATTGGATAAAGAATTTGAGAAGCCATATTTTGATCCTTTCTCTATATGTTTTAAAGTATTTTAGCATATTTATGTTAATATTTCAAGAAATATGCTTTATTCAATAGTAATATTAGCAGCTTCTTTTCCAATAATCATATTTACTTTTGAAGTAAATTCTGCCCATTCCTTCTTTTTATTATATAAATAAGCTTTTCCTTTTTTCGTTATTCTATAATATTTTCTTATTCTATTAGTTTCCATTTTGTAGCTTTTCGAAATAATCAGTTCCTCATTTTCAAGATCATGAAGTATTGGATAAAGTGTACCTTCCTTCAACACAAATGTGCCGTATGATTTCATTTCTAACTCTTTAATTATTTCATATCCATATTTGTTACCGGTTTCTATAATGGCTAAAATAAGCATTCTTGTGTTACCTCTCATTAAACTATTATCAAATCTCACAATAACATCCTCCTATACATAGATTATCTATGTTTATATATTACTTAGATAATCTATGTATGTCAATATATAAAGTTAAAATAATATCAAGAAAATCGTATGCAAGGTTAAAAAAATATGAGAAAACACATTGCTATGCTTCTTTTAAATGTTTTATTTTGAACTATTGTATTTACCATGTAATCTTTGTTATATTGTTGTCAAAGGTTGTTGTTCATTATTTAACACTAAAGGAGGATGTTATGCTATTATCAGTTAAAGAAAAAGTTGACAGCATATTAACTAATCATAAATACGAAAAAAAAGAACTTATTACTATTATTCAAGAAATACAAAAAGAATATAATTACCTACCTGAAGATGTATTAATTTATGTTGCAGACAGTTTAGATATTAGCCATTCAAAAATTTATGGTGTTGCAACTTTCTATGAGAACTTTTCGCTTGATGCAAAGGGCAAAAATATCATTAAGATTTGTGATGGTACTGCATGCCATGTTAGAAAATCAGTTCCTATTCTTAATGCAATATATAAAGAGCTCGGGTTGTCAGATAAGAAAAAAACAACTGATGATTTATTGTTTACGGTTGAAACAGTTTCATGCTTAGGAGCATGCGGGTTAGCACCGGTCATCACAGTAAATGATCAGGTATACCCTAAAATGACGCCTGAATCAACTATTGAGCTTTTAAAGACGATGAAAAAGGGGGAAGAATAATGTTTATTAAATCATACTACGATTTATCATCTTATGCTAATACATTTGAAAACGCATTAAATAAGCAAAAAGTGAAAGTATTAGTATGTGGTGGTACAGGCTGTGTAGCAAGCGGATCCATACAGTTATTTCAAGAATTTGAAAGATTGGTTAGGGAAAACGGGGTTTTATGCGATGTTGACTTGCTAAAAGAAGATGAGGGAATCAGCGTTAAGAAAAGCGGTTGTCACGGATTTTGCGAAGCCGGTCCTTTAGTAAGAATTGAGCCTTACAATTATTTGTATTTGAGAGTTAAATTAGAGGATTGTGAAGATATATTTAATTACACCATTCTGAAGGGTGAACCTGTTGAAAGATTAATGTACAAGGATGGTGACAGGGTTTATAAAACTCAAGAAGAAATACCTTTTTATCATAAGCAAACAAGGCTTATATTAGGAAACTGCGGTCATATGGATGCAGAAAATATACAGGAGTATATAGGAAGAGGCGGATACAAATCTTTATCAAAAGTATTAAGCTCAAATTCTATGGAACCTAAAGAAGTATGTAAGATGATTCAGGATTCAGGGCTAAAAGGTCGTGGTGGCGGCGGTTATCTTACAGGTAAAAAGTGGAGCCAGGTTTTGTCACAGGACAATCCTACTAAATATGTAGTATGCAACGGTGACGAAGGAGACCCTGGCGCTTTTATGGATAGAAGTATTATGGAAGGTGATCCTCATAAGATTATAGAAGGTATGATAATTGCCGGATATGCAACCGGAGCCCACACTGGTTATATATATGTTAGGGCAGAGTACCCCTTGGCTGTAGAAAGGTTAAGAACAGCAATAAAGCAAGCTGAAAGCGTAGGTTTATTAGGTAAAAATATTTTAAATTCAGGATTTGACTTTGAACTTCGCATCAATAAAGGAGCAGGCGCATTTGTGTGCGGCGAAGGAAGTGCACTTACAGCTTCTATTGAAGGTGAAAGAGGTATGCCAAGAGTTAAGCCCCCAAGGACAGTTGAGCAAGGTCTATTCGGATGTCCTACCGTTTTAAATAACGTAGAAACTTTTGCTAATGTTCCTTTAATTATAGACATCGGACCTAATAAATATAAAAAATACGGAACCAAAGACAGTCCAGGCACAAAAGCTTTCGCACTTACAGGAAATGTTGTTAATACAGGGCTTATAGAAGTTCCAATGGGAACAACAATACGTGAAGTTATATTTGATATTGGTGGTGGAGTTCCTGATGGAAAGAAATTTAAAGCTGTGCAAATAGGAGGTCCATCCGGAGGATGTTTGACTTTTGATGAAAAGCATCTAGACATACCTCTAAGCTTTGACTCATTAAAAAAAGTTGGAGCTATGATAGGTTCCGGCGGCATGGTTGTAATGAATGAAGATACTTGCATGGTTGAAGTAGCAAGATTCTTTATGAGCTTCACACAAAGAGAGTCGTGTGGAAAATGCATACCTAGTAGAGAAGGTACCAAAAGAATGCTTGAAATATTAGAAAAAATTGTAAACGGAAACGGTACACTAAATGATTTATCTTTATTGAAAGAAATAGCTGATACCGTAAAAAATACATCTCTTTGCGGATTAGGCAAAACAGCAGCAAATCCCGTGCTAAGTACATTGGAGTATTTTAATGATGAATACCTTGCGCATGTGGTAGATAAAAAATGTCCATCTAAGCAATGTACAGGCTTGATGGTATTGGAAATTGATAAAGAGTTATGTAAAGGTTGTTCGAAATGCGCAAGAAATTGCCCTGTTAACGCAATAAGCGGTAAAGTTAAAGAACCTTTCACTATTGATACTGCAAAATGCATTAAGTGTGGTGCTTGTATAGAAGCATGTGCATTTAAAGCAATTAAGGAGGTATAGCTATGAGTGGAACAATGATTATAGATGGAATGAAAGTACAGTTTAATAATCAAAAAAATATTTTAAGTGTTATAAGAGACTCCGGTATTGATTTGCCAACATTTTGCTACCACTCAGAACTGAGTATTTATGGTGCATGTAGAATGTGTTCCGTTGAAAATTCTAAGGGTGAAATTATAGCAACTTGCTCTGAAAAGCCAAAGGATGGAATGGAAATTTACACAAATTCACCAAGAGTAAGAAAATATAGAAAAATGATATTGGAGTTACTTTTAGCTAACCATGATAAAGACTGTACCTCCTGCGAGCGTACAGGTAAATGCCAGCTACAAAAATTAGCTAAAAGATACGGTTTAGGTGTAAACAGATTTACCCAGTTAGCTCAGAATAACCAGGTTGATGAGTCGAGTCCGAGCATAATTAGAAATCCAAACAAGTGCATTAAATGCGGAGATTGTGTAATGGTTTGTGAAGAAGTTCAAGGTGTAGGTGCTCTTGGATTTGTACACAGAGGTTCTGACGTAATAATAAAACCTGCATTTAACAAATCATTAGCTGAAACTAACTGTGTAAACTGCGGTCAATGCCGTTTGGTTTGCCCTACCGGAGCCATTATTATTAATAATGAAACTGAAAAGCTATGGGATGCTTTATACGATAAAAGCAAAAGAGTCATAGCTCAAATCGCTCCAGCAGTTAGAGTTGCATTAGGAGAGGAATTCGGCAAAAAACCAGGTGAAATAACTACTGGTAAAATTGTAGCAATTTTAAAGAAACTTGGAGTTGAAGAAGTATTTGATACTTCACTTTCAGCTGATTTAACTGTTATAGAGGAAAGCAATGAATTTCTGAAAAGATATAATGAAGGAAAAAATTTACCGCTATTTACTTCATGTTGCCCGGGATGGGTTAAATTTGCAGAAGATAAATATCCAGAGCTAAAGAAAAATATTTCTACATGTAAATCACCTCAACAAATGTTTGGTACTGTTCTTAGAGAAGCATATAAAGAAAAAGATACTGAAGATTTAAGAGACACATATATTGTATCTATTATGCCTTGTACAGCTAAAAAGGCTGAAGCAGCAAGACCTGAGTTTTCTCATGATGGAGTTAGGGAGGTTGATTTAGTATTAACAACTCAAGAATTAGCCATCATGATAAAAGAAATAGGAATTAAATTTGATGAAATAGAAGAAGAAGCAATGGATATGCCTTTTGGTACTGCTTCAGGAGCAGGTGTAATATTCGGTACTACAGGCGGAGTAACTGAAGCTGTTTTAAGAAGAGTACTTAAAAACAAATTTGGTAAAGAAGATTGCGACATAATATTTAACAGTGTAAGAGGCTTAGATTCTGTTAAAGAAGCAGTTGTAAATATTGATGGAAATGAAATACGTATTGCCGTAGTGCATGGCTTGAAACATGCAGATAACCTTATTAAACAAATAAAAAGTGGTGAGAAAAATTACGATTTAATTGAAATTATGGCATGCAACGGCGGATGTATAGCAGGAGGCGGACAGCCACAACCTAAAATGATAACAAGAGAAACAAGAGCACTAAGGGCAAAGGGGCTATATAATATAGATAAAACAAATCAGTTAAAGGATGCCGAAGATAATTATATTGTTAAAAACATATTTAATGGCATACTAAAAAATAAAACACATATTTTGCATACTATCCATTAACCTACCATAATATACAAAAAGAGAACTTACTCACCCGGCAGATTGAGAAGTTCTCTTTTTACTAATATTTATTAAAAACTTGGTGGTACCATCGCCCATACCGAAATCGATGGCACATCTCCTGTATTTACATATTTATGAGGTGTTGTACTGTCAAGATAAATACTATCTCCTTCTTCTAAGTCATAAACTTTGTCTCCCGATAAAACTCTTAAGCTACCTTTAATTACTACACCACATTCTTCTCCGTCATGGCTGATAAAATCACCTAAATTACTATCACCAGGTTCTATCTCTATCCAGAGCATTTCTATTTGATTTTTCAAATTTGGGCATAAAAGTTCGTATACTCTACTAGCATCTTTCATCATTAATTTTTTTCTTTCATTTTTTCTGACAACTTGATTAAAATCATCATATTCATCAAAAAAGTAATTCATTGTTACGTTCAATGCTTTTGAAATTTTCCATAATGATGCAACCGACGGTCCAGTTAAATCTCTTTCAATTTGGCTTATTAGACCTTTACTAAGTCCGGTCATTGACGCTAACTGTTCTATAC
>JAEZGU010000298.1 GCA_023416855.1 Bacillota bacterium | reverse complement strand
GCAGGAATAACTTCTGATGAAAAGAAAAAAGATGAGATTAAAGTTGGAGATAAAGTGATTTTCTCAAAATTTGCAGGAACAGAAGTTAAAATTGATGGAGAAGAGTTAATTATTATAAAATTATCTGATGTTTTAGCAGTTATAGAATAATAAAGGAGAGGTAATTAAAATGGCAAAAATTATAAAATTTAACGAAGATGCACGCCGCTCAATGGAAAAAGGCGTTAATGCATTAGCAGATACAGTAAAAGTAACATTAGGACCTAAGGGTAGAAATGTAGTTTTAAGTAAAACATTTGGTTCACCTGTTATTACAAATGATGGAGTTACAATAGCGAGAGAAATTGAGTTATCAGATCCATACGAAAATATGGGAGCTCAATTAGTTAAAGAAGTAGCAACGAAAACAAATGATGTAGCAGGAGATGGAACTACTACAGCTACTTTGTTAGCACAAGCAATTATTAGAGAAGGATTAAAGAACGTTGCAGCCGGAGCTAATCCAATGATACTTAAAAAAGGTATTCAAAAAGCGGTAGAGGCTTCAGTTGCAGAGCTTAAAGCAGCAACTAAAACTGTTGAAACTTCAGAAGAAATTGCTCAAATTGCTTCTATTTCCGCAGGAGATGAAGAAATAGGAAGATTAATTGCTGACGCAATGGAGAAGGTTGGCAAAGATGGCGTTATTACTGTTGAAGAATCTAAGACAATGGAAACTGAGCTTACAGTAGTTGAAGGTATGCAGTTTGACAGAGGATATTTATCAGCATACATGGTAACTAATACAGAAAAAATGGAAGCTGTATTAGAGAATCCATACATTTTAATTACAGATAAGAAGATTACTAATATTCAAGAAATTCTTCCTGTATTGGAACAAATAGTTCAAACAGGTAAATCGCTTGTAATTATAGCTGAAGATATTGAAGGGGAAGCATTAGCTACTTTAGTTGTTAATAAACTTAGAGGTACATTTAATTGTGTAGCAGTTAAGGCTCCTGGCTTCGGTGACAGAAGAAAAGAAATGTTAAGAGATATAGCTATATTAACTGGTGGACAGGTAATTTCTGAAGAATTAGGATATGATTTAAAAGAAGCTACTTTAGATATGCTTGGTAATGCAGGAACAGTTAAAATAGACAAAGAAAATACTATAATTGTTAATGGTGCTGGTTCTGAAGCTGAAATAGCTGATAGAGTTAAACAAATAAAAGCTCAATGGGAAGAATCAACTTCAGATTTTGATAAAGAAAAATTGCAGGAAAGATTAGCAAAATTAACAGGTGGAGTAGCAGTTATTAATGTTGGAGCAGCTACTGAAACTGAAATGAAAGAAAAGAAATTAAGAATAGAAGATGCTTTAAATGCTACAAGAGCAGCTATCGAAGAAGGATTAGTATCAGGTGGCGGAGTTGCGTTATTAGCAACTACTAAAGCTGTTGCAGCTGTAGCGGATAGCTTAACAGGAGATGCAAGAACAGGTGCAAAAATCATTGAAAAAGCATTAGAAGAACCTGTAAGACAAATTGCAGTAAATGCTGGACTTGAAGGATCTGTAATTGTTGAAAAAATAAAAAACAGTGAAAAAGGTATTGGTTTTGATGCATTAAACGAAAAATACGTTAATATGATCGAAGCAGGTATTGTTGACCCGACAAAGGTTACAAGATCAGCTCTTCAAAATGCAGCAAGTGTAGCTTCAATGGTATTGACAACTGAAGCGGCTGTTGCTGATGAACCAAAAGAAGAACAACCAGCTATGCCACCAATGGGCGGCGGAATGGGTATGATGTAATATCATAATTAATAAAATACAATGAAATGTCATCCTAAAACGGATGACATTTTTGCTATTAAGTGATAAACTTAATTTAAGTGGGATCCTTCACTTTGCTCAGGGAAAAGAAGGGAATTTTATGGTTAATTTATCTGATATATTTGATATTAGTAAAGGTGACATTGTCTCCATAGTTGGAAGTGGTGGAAAAACTACGCTAATGTTGAAGCTGGCACATGAATTAAAAGAAAGATATAAAGTTCTTGTTACAACAAGCACTAAAATTTATATGCCAGTTGGTGATTATGATATACATACAAATATTGATAGTTTTGAAAAAAGTTTAAACAATGATAAGAAGAATATTGCTGTAATTGCAAAAGATTTAGATGAGGATAATAATAAATTAATAGGTATAGACAACAAAGATTTAGACATTTTAAAAAAATCATTCGATATAATATTAATAGAGGCAGATGGGTCACGCGGACTTCCTTTAAAAGGATGGAGGGAAAATGAACCGGTCATATTAAATGCTACCAATAAAACAATAGGTATTATACCTTCAAATTTAATATGTAAAAGCATAGATCCAAGTTTAGTATATAATTTTGATGAATTTAATATATTGATAAAAAACAGTAAATATCTTAATTTTGAATCCATAAAGGAAATATGTACAAATAAAAATGGGATATTTAAAAATTCAAAAGGTTATCAATATTTGTTTTTAAACAAAGCGGATGCAAAAGAAGATATTATAAATTCAAAGAAACTCATTGCGTATTTAAAAGAATTTAATTGTAATTTTCAAATACTATATGGTTCTTTGAAGAAAGAGGAATACCATGAAGGTTAGCGCAATTGTAATGGCTGCAGGACAGTCAAAAAGAATGAATCATAATAAGCTTATGATGAAAATAGATGGTTTTGAAATTTATAAACACATACTCAATACAATAAATGAATGCAGAGATCTTTTTTATGAAATTATTGTAATTGCAAATGACAAAGACATATTAAACTATGCAGAAGAATTAGAATTTAAAACAAAAAAAAATATAAAATCTAATTTAGGACAGAGTGTTTCAATAAAGGTTGGTTTAGAAAATTTAAGCAGTTCGGACGGCTATATGTTTTTTGTTTCAGATCAACCATTTATTAAAATTAAAACAATTAAAAAATTATATGATTCTTTTAACGACAATCGGGACAAAATAATTGTAGCATGCTATAACGGAAGCAATGGTAATCCGGTAATTTTTCCACACAAATTAAAGGAAGAACTTCTTAACTTAGTTGGTGATGTGGGAGGAAAAGCAGTAATTAATAAGCATATTGAAGAAATAGTAAAAGTTAATATAAAATCTGATAGGGAACATATTGATATAGATACGATGGATGATTATTATAAAGTTGTAAATTGGGGTGATCGTATGAAAGGGGAAGTAATAGTAGTTAAAAGCGGGGGAGATATAGCATCAGGTATAATTCAGAAGCTACACAATACCGGTTTTAGGGTATTGGTGCTTGAAATCGAAAAACCAACATCTATTAGAAGGGCAGTTAGTTTTTCTGAAGCAATATATAACAATAAAGTAGAAGTTGAAGGTATTACATCTGTTTATGTTAAAAATGTTCAAGAAATATATGAAGCATGGTCAAAGGATTATATACCGGTTGTAGTAGATCCAATAGGTTCATATATTAAAAAGTTAAATCCATTTGCGGTTGTAGACGCAATTATTGCTAAGAAAAATACAGGTATGAATAAGAATGTTGCACCTATAACTATAGCAGTAGGACCTGGGTTTGAAGCAGGAGCTGACGTACACATAGTTATAGAAAGTAATAGAGGTCATAATTTAGGTAGATTGATTTTTAGTGGGTTTGCTGAAGAGAATACAGGAGAACCTAATGATATAGATGGATATACAGTTGAAAGAGTATTATATTCACCAGATGAAGGGATAATTAAATTCCACAACAAAATTGGTGATGTGGTAAAAAAGGGCGATGTAATCGGCCATGTAAATAATAAAAGCATAAATGCAAAAATAGATGGTATAGTAAGAGGTTTAATTAAAGATAATCTTTATGTCACTGAAGGACAAAAAATTGGTGACATAGACCCAAGAGGTAAGATTGATTATTGTTATACTATATCAGACAAGGCACGAGCTATAGGTGGAGCGGTTTTAGAAGCTATACTTATTTCTATTAATCAAAAAAGTAAAAATATATAAATAAAAGAAGAATATTTAAGTTATATAAGGGATTTGTCAAAAATCATATTGTTAAAATATGATTTTTTTGTTACAATTTAAAAAACTGTGTCGAAAATTATTTTAAGGAGTTCGTTTTAATGGCTAAGATAATTTCTATTACAAATCAAAAAGGTGGAGTAGGAAAAACCACTACTACAGGTGCTGTTGCTGCAGGTTTTAAACTAAAAGGTTACAAGGTTTTGTGTGTGGACTTGGATCCTCAGTCTAATTTAAGCTTTAGTGCAGGTGCAGAGACTGAAGAGTGTCCAACTATTTATGAAATATTAAAAGGAGAAGCAAAGACCTCTTTTTCTATACAGAAAATGCAATCCTTTGATGTAATATCATCCAATATTTTATTAAGTGGAATTGAATTAGAATTTACTCAGACAGGAAGAGAATATTTGTTGAAAGAAGCATTGTCATCAGTTAAAGATAAATATGATTATATTTTTTTAGATACACCTCCAGCATTAAGTATTTTAACTGTGAATGCGTTTACTGCATCTGATTATATTATCATACCTATGCTTGCAGATATTTTTAGTTTGCAAGGGATAGCACAACTGTCTGAAACAATAGACAGAGTCAGAAAATATTGCAATCCTAATGTTAAAGTAGAGGGAATAGTGCTTACAAAATTTAATAAAAGAACTATTTTAAGTAGAGAAATCAAAGGTACTGCTGAACTAATAGCAGAACAGTTAAATACAGAAATATTCAAAACTACAATTAGATCTAGTGTTGCAGTTATGGAGGCACAAACCAATCAACAGGATATTTATAACTATTCACCTAAAAACGGTGCTGCAAAGGATTATATGGATTTAGTAGAAGAGCTTATTGAAAGAGGATTGTAAGATGGCGAAAATTAAGAAAACTTTTGACAGAGAATCTATGTATAAAAAAATAATGCCTTCTAATATGAAGAAGGATGAAATAGAACAGAGCGACAGAAACGAGTCAATAGAATCTATTGTTGAGAATAATAACTCAACTGAAGCAATTTTTCAAAACAAAGAGTTGAATCTAATTAGAGATGAAAAAGATGAAGTTATATTATACAATGTAACGGAAAAACTTGTACTTAACAAACTTGATGCAACTCTCAAAAAAATGAATTGTTGTAGATGCGATAGATGTAAGGAAGATATTGTAGCTATTGCTCTAAACAATCTTAAGCCTAAATATGTAGTGGCAAACAAAGATAACATTAAAGAAAAAATACATCAATTTAATGAAAGTGGTAGTGAAGTT
Organism: Bacillota bacterium; assembly: GCA_023416855.1. GTDB lineage: Bacteria > Bacillota > Clostridia > Tissierellales > Sedimentibacteraceae > Sedimentibacter. Next base: position 9,073 of record JAEZGU010000298.1, on the reverse strand, counting down.
ACTACAGAAGTTATTAAGGCAGTTCTTAAAGTGCGTAAAAATCCGAGGCACTAATTGATGTTAACATGCATTAAATCTTTCTTCTTGAACCTATAAAAAAGAACGGTTTTCCTATTTAGCGGACATACATATGTCCGCATTTTAAATTTAAAATAGTATTTAAAATTATAAAAAAATTATACTAAAATTTTGGGCAATCATGACGATATTATATAAAGAATATAAAATGAGGTGATTACGTGCAAGATAATTTGAATATTTTAAATAGCAATTTAGACGAGGATACACTAAAAGGAAAGTATCTTACTTTTTACACGGATAATCAATTGTTTGGAATTTCTATAGCAGATGTAGTTCAAATAGTTGGAATGCAGGAAATTACTGCTGTTCCAGAATTTCCTTCATACGCGAAAGGTGTTATTAATTTAAGAGGAACAATCATACCGATAATTGATGTTAGACTTAGATTAAAGAAGGAAGAAATTGGTTACAATGAAAGAACATGTATAATAGTAACAAATATTAATGGTTCTTACATAGGCTTTATAGTTGATGCTGTAAATGAAGTAACTAACATAGACAATGATAATATTTCGAATCCTCCACATATGGGCAATGACTACACAAATACTTTTATTACGGGAATTGCTAAGTTAAACAATTATATTGTTTTGTTAATAGATTTGAAAAAAATACTTAATGAAAAAGAAATAGAATTTATAACAACAATAAATTAATTGCTAAATATAGGGGGAGAAAAGTGAAAATTTTCAATAGAAAACCAAAAAATAAAATTGCAGAAAAAAAAGTTGAAAAGAAAGCCGAAAAAAGAAAATTTAAAATTAAGAGCGGTGAAAAAAGAAAGTTAAAATTAAACTTTATCAATATAACAAATGTTAAAATAGCACCAAGATTAATAATATGCTTTGCAATATTATTAATAATGTTCGCATTATCAAATATTATTTCTATATACAATATAAATAATGTTTCCGAAGATATAAATCGTTTTTATGATGAATGCTATGAAAGTGAAATTTTATCATGGGAAACAAGATATGCTTTAAACAATATAGAGAAAGCAATTTACAAGTCAACAACAACATCTAGCAGAACATTAAAGATGGAATATACAAATGAAATAACCTCAAGCGTTAAATCTGCAAATGAATCTCTTGTGCTATTAATACAAGATTTAGATGAGTATCCTACTGTTGTTGAGCAGTTAAAAAGTGATATGGCAATAATCACAAATATAAGCTATGAATTAGTAGATCTATTAAATAATAGCAAAAATTCGCAATCATTAGAAATAATGAACAATGAATTAATGCCTGTATTAGACTCGATTTATAATAATATGGATAGAGTTAGCAAGAATTTAAACATAATAGCACAAAATTTTGTTAAGGATGCCAATGATGCAAACAATAATTTAATGATCTTATTATTATCTATGACTGTTTTAGGAATTGTTGTTTCTGTTATATTGAGTGCAGTTGTAATTAAAAGCTTAGTGAGACCAATTAAAGATATAACTGATGCAGCAGAAGCAATTAGTAGGGGTAATTTGGATTATGAAATAAGCAATATTACAAAAGATGAACTTGGTGTTGCAACTTTAGCAATAGGTAACACTATAAAAACATTAAAGCTTTATGTAGGAGAAATTGATAGAGTTTTAGATGAAATGTCAAATGGAAACCTAACAACATCAGTTAGTATGGAATTTATAGGAGGATTTGCTCCTATTAAAGAGTCAGTAGAAAAAATATTGTCGTCATTTAATGATACATTAAGTAAAATTAACGATGCTGCAGAGCAAGTATCAAGTGGTGCAAGTCAGGTATCAGGTGGTGCACAGGCTTTATCACAAGGTACTACAGAGCAAGCAAGCTCAATAGAGGAATTATCTGCAACTATCAATGAAATATCAGAACAAATTAAACAAAACGCAGAAAATTCTAACAATGTAAGCAATATATCTCAAGAATCTGCAAAAGAAGTTGAAAAAAGCACTACACAGGTTGAGTTTATGACTGAAGCTATGTATGACATTAGAAACTCAACAAATGAGATATCAAAAATAATTAAAGCAATCGATGATATAGCATTCCAAACAAATATACTTGCATTAAATGCTGCAGTAGAAGCGGCAAGAGCAGGAGCGGCAGGTAAAGGATTCGCAGTTGTTGCTGACGAAGTAAGAAATTTAGCATCAAAAAGTGCGGAAGCTGCAAAAAGTACAGCTCATTTAATTGAAAATTCAATTAAATCAGTAGAGAAAGGTGCTAAAATTGCAGATGAAACTAAAGAATCAATCAAATCTATGGTTGCAGGCATAAGGGAGACAGTAAAATTAGTTGATGAAATATCAGAAGCATCTAAAGAACAAGCTGGCTCTATAATGCAGATAACAATGGGAATTGAGCAGATATCTGCAGTCGTACAAACAAATTCTGCTACGGCAGAGCAAAGTGCTGCTGCAAGTCAAGAACTAAGTGAGCAATCAGTATTATTAAAGAAATTAGTAGAGCAATTTGAGTTGAAAGTATCTGAAAGTACTATATAAGGAGTATAATATGAACTACGATGTAGATGAAGTATTTGAAGAAGAAATAGAGTTTCCATGGTTATTATTTAAGTTAGACAACAGTTTATATACTATAAACAGCAAGCTGATAACATCTATTGTAATTTGTCCTGAAGAAATAACATATGTACCAAAGGTGTCTAAATATATTACTGGTTTGATACATTTGAGGGGTAATGTTGTTCCTTTAATTGACATGAAGCTTTTATTTGACATGGAATCAAAAAATGATATCAACGAAAGCAAAGGAATGGTAGTAGTATTGGAAAAGGACAATTCATTTGTAGGATTGATTGTAGATGAAGTTTTGTCAGTAGAAAATATTACTTCCTTTGAAGAAACCGAAGAAATTAAAAAAATGTGTAAAGATGGCTTTGTAAAAGGTGTGGCCAAAGGAAACAAAACTGAAGATGTTCTTTTGATTATTGATGAAGAAAAAATCATGAACATTGCATAGAATTTTAGATATATATAGTATATAAGGTTGTTAAATTTTTTCAACTTAATGTCGATATATTATCAGAGGGGAGTGGATTATATGAAAATTCAAAACATTAGCAATTACTCAAACTATATAAGTGGAACAAAACCAATAAAAAACAGAGAAACTATTAATAATAAAAAATATGATGCGATTGAAATAAATGGTAAAACTCCTAAGGGAAATGAGGACATGTATTTATATTCGATAAAAAAGAAAGTTGCTACGCAAGTAAACAAAGAAAACAGTACTGAAAAAATCAATAGAATAAAAGAAAGCATAAACAACAACACTTATAATATTGATGTAGATGAAATTGTAAAGAAACTGTTAAAGTAAGAGGAAAATTTATGATAGATATATTAAATGAAAGCGCAGATTTGTATAAAAATTTTCTTGAGTTAGAATATGAAAAACATGATGCGATTATAAAAAATGACATTGAACTGTTAGATGATATAGTATCAAAAGAACAGGTATTCTATATGAAAATGAGAGGTCTTGACCAAAGACGAGAGAAGCTTATTGATTCTATGGGCTGTAAAGGTATGACTCTCAAAGAAATTATAAATTCCAATTCTGATAAAGTTGAAAATCGAAATGAACTTATGGAAAAATATAACGAATTAAATATATTAATAAATGATGTTAAAAAAATCAACAACTTATGTAAGACATTAATAGGGGTAAGAATGCACAAAATTGATGAAGCTTTGGTTCAATTAGGTGAAAAGGATAATTCTTATTCAAATACTGAAAATAAAAACAACAGCGGAAAAAGCGTGTTATTATCTAAGAAAATATAAAGGGGTGAATGTATGCTTAGATCAACATTTCTGGGATATAGAACTGCTACAAGTGCATTAAAAGTTCATCAGAGCTTTATGGATGTTACCGGACAAAATTTAGCAAATATCAACACAAAAGGCTATACAAGACAGCGTCTTGATACAGCTTCTTTTGGTTTTACTGCAAGAAATTTGAAATACAGCTTAGAAGGCGAAGTTATTGGACAAGGTGTAAAATCTTTAGGAGTAAGTCAATATAGAGATGCCTTCTTAGATTTAAGATATAGAACTACAGCAGCAAAGACTGGAGATCAAGAGGTTCAATTAGAAGCATTGATGGATGTAGAAGCAATTATGGATGAAATAATAAAAGAAGGGTTAGATTCCCAGTTTTCTGATTTATTAACTCAACTACATTCACTAACATCAAGTCCTTCAGATCCTGTTTTGGAAGGCGTTGTTAGGACATCTGCTCAAATACTTACGCAAATGTTTAACAATTATTCCGTGCAGTTAGAAACAATCAAAGAACAGCAGCTTAATTATTTAAAAGATGGTGCTGTTGAAGAAGTAAATAAGCTGTTAAAGAACATAGCAAATTTAAATCAACAAATTAAAGAAAACAACATAGGCGGAAATCCGGCCTTAGAGCTAAATGATGAAAGGAATTTGCTTATAGATGAGCTTTCTTCCTATTTAAATATAGAGGTTTCTGTAAAGAAAATAAATATTGGTGCAAGTAATACTGTTGATGAATTATCAATAAATTTAAAATTATCTGATGGTAGTTTGGTAAAAATTATAGATAACAAAGAATTTGCACAGTTTAAGGTACCTGATATTCCTGCAGGTCAAACAGATGTAGCTATTGAATTAGATAAGAATATAGACTCTAATATAACAGACTTAGCTGATTTTAACAGTACTTTTACTGATAAAATTGATAAAGGCCAAATTGGAGGATATATAAAGTTTATAAACGGCAAAGGCGAGTATGCCTTAGCAACAGACGTGGATTCTCAGAATAAAGGTATTCAATATTATCAAAATATGTTGGATACATTAGCTAATAAATTTGCAAGCATTATGAATGATCTTAACAGAAAACCTATAGGTTATGATGCTGACGGTATAGGCAATGCTTGGGAAAATAAAGATTTGTTTGAATCCAGAGATGGTGCATTGACAGACATCACTGCAAAATCAATAAAAATATCAGATGATTGGGCTGCATCCACGGGTTCATATATAACCAATACTATTGTTGAGCCTAGTGGAAATGATAGTACCGGTGCAACAGACAATATATTGAGAATGATTAATGCTTTCAAAGAAAAGCGCGAGTTTACAACTAATTTTGATGGCACCGGAAACGGTTTGTTTAAAGGTACATTCCAAGAGTTTATGACATTTACAACAACTAGACTCAATCTTCAGGTAGATGATGTTGAAAAATCATTTGAAAGTTATTTAATATCTCAGCATGAAATAGACTTTTATAGAAGTAGCTTATCATCAGTCGATTTAAATGAAGAAGGTGTAAACTTACTTCAATACAGCAAATCATACAATGCTGCTGCAAGATTGATGACTACATTAGATGAAATGTTAGATACATTAATTAACAGAATGGGAGTATAGGAGGTAGAACATGAGAATAACAACAAGTATGATGTCCAGTAAGTACATCAGAAACTTAAATAAATCAGCAAATGAAATGAATTATTTAAATGAAAGAGTAGGAACCGGCAGAAAGTTTTTCAAAGGTTCTGAAGACCCTGTATCTGCCATTAAAGCGTATAAGTTAAGAAGAGAATACTTAAAAACAGAGCAATATGATACTAATATTAAGGATGTAAATTCTTTTTTAACTGCTGCTGAAACAAATATGATGGAAATAGGCGAAAATATTAAATCCGTGCATGAGTTATATTTAAGAGGCATAAATGGTACAATGGGAAAAGAGGAAAGAGAAGCAATAGCTAAAGAGCTTGAAAATTTACAGGCATCCATATTGACTTCACTTAACGCTCAATTTGAAGACAGATATGTTTTTGGAGGAACAAGCAGAGACGTATTGCCATTTACAGTACATAACGGAGAATTATATTTCAAGGGTTTTAATGTTAATACAGGAAATGATAAGGATGGCAATCCTCCTTCAGATCCAGATGTTTTGGAAAACTTAGCAAATGAAAAGATATTTATTGACCTTGGGTTGGGAATGACTTTTGGTAGTAATAAATTAAACGAAGATACTGTATTTAATATGTCAATGTCTGGAATTAATTTTATGGGATATGGTATGAACACAGATGCTGATGGAAATACTACATCTAATAATATATATACACTTATCGGAAATATTAAAGATGAATTAAGAAGAGATGATTTCTCATTTAGTGATATTTCTCCATACTTATCTAAATTTGAAGAACAAAAAAATAGTGTATTGGTAGCAATAACAGATATAGGTGCAAAAACTAATTATTTAGATTTCTTAGAATTGCGTAACGAAGACAATCAATTTAATTTGAATAAAAAAATGTTAGAGGTAGAAATGGTAGATCCTGCAGAGGCAATTGTAGATTTTAAAATGCAGGAATATGCTTACAATGCAGCTTTGTCAATGGGCAACAAAATCCTCCAGAATAGTTTTATAGATTTTATGAAATAAGAAGGAGTGTTATTTATGATGGAACCGCTTTTAGAAATTAAAACAATTCCTATGTCGTTTGAAATGAAAATTAATAAAGCTAAGTATGAAGTAGCTACTACAAACGCAACATTTGAGCTTAAGAGACATAAGGGCGGAATTGACATGCGAATGAAGCCTACTAAATTGAATATTGATACAATCGAAGCGAGGTATTCTGCAGGTATAAAAAGTGCCATGCGTTCAGTGCAGGATTTCGCTAAAAAAGGTATACAAGCAGGGTATCAAGCAACTGCTGCATATGCTAAAGAAGGAAACATGATGTTAGATATCAACATATCTGGAAATCCTATAGCTGAAATTGCAATGAAAAAATTCTTCAGTGATGTAGAATTTAACCTTGGATTTGCTCCTGAAGTAGGACCGGATATTTCGTGGGATATTGGTGGAATTTCAATGAATTTCAAAATGGATGATCTTGACTTTGAATGGAATCTGGAAAAACCTGCAGTTACTTTTGTACCAGGAAGTATAGAGTTCATAATTAACGAATATCCAAGAGTAGAAATTAATTACATAGGTACCCCGATTTTTGTACCGCCAAGTGCGAATCCTGATTATAAGGAGTTAGATACATTTGCATAACAACAATAGAATTATAAAAACAAGAGATTTTGATGAAATTACAGTAAGTGATAATGATGTGATAAAGTTTCTTAATGGTATGTATGGTTTTGAGCAATATAAAGAATATGTCATTTTAAAGGATAGTCCTGAAGATGATATTATGTTCTTGCAATCACTATCAAACATGGATTTGTCATTTGTATTAATTGATCCATATTCAATTATCCAAGAATATAATCCTTGTTTAAACGAAGATGATTTAATCGAGTTTAATGTTAAAAATGAAACAGATTTAAAATTTTTAGTGATAGCTATTATAAAAGAAAATATCAAGGAATCTGTAGTTAATCTAAAGAGTCCCATAGCTTTAAACCCAATAACAAGAGAAGCTAAGCAGGTAATACTTCAAAATGATTATCCTCTCAGATACAATTTTATCGTAGACGAGGAGGATGCAAAATGTTAGTTATAAAGAGAAAGGTTTCTGAATCTATACTTATTGGAGATGATATAGAAATTATAATCTCTGAGATATCGCAAGATAAAGTGAAAATTGCAATAAATGCTCCTAAAGAAATAAAAGTCATTAGGAAAGAACTTAAAGAAACCTATGAATTTAATATAATTGCATCTGAAAAAATTGATAAGGGTAGTTTAAATAGTCTGAAAAATAAGCTTAAGAATGCTGATAAAAATAAATTTTAAATTATTTTTCTTGCATTTTATGCTTAATTTTTCTATTTATTAAATAAAATCAATAAAAGATTGATAAAAATATAACAAAAAACAAACACAAAACAGAGTGTTTGTTTTTTTTAATGTTGAAAAGTGAAGCTTCTGGAAATTTTGTATGTTAATTATTTAACATACTTGTTACAATAGAATGCATAAATATACATGTAGAAAAATGTTGATTTTTCAATTGTTTTTGTCAAAAAAGCTTGCAATTTGTCTTAATTTGAATTATAATGCTGTTATAATTAAGAAATTATTAAGAATTGAAAAAGGTTAAGCTGTCGAAAGGCAGTGACGCAAAGCTATAGGGCCTAAGGGAGATATTCTACGGTAGCCAGTTGCCAATGATAATCTATATGGATATATTATGCATATATATAATTTATTGTGCTGCTTAGCTATTGATATAAATTATATTTTTTATGCAATTTTTCAAAATTAGGGGGTAAAAAAATGAAAATAATGAACAGCACAAGCTTAAATTTATTAAATAAAGGCTTAGACGGACTTTGGTTAAGACAGCAGGTAACTATGGATAATATATCAAATTATTCAACTCCGGGTTACAAAAGTAAATTTGTTGATTTCGAAAATTTCTTAAAGTCAAGTTTAGAAAATTTTGAAGAAAAAACCACTTCTGAAAAAAACAATCTTATACAATCCAGCAAAATTGTTGTTGACGAAAATGATAATTTAACTATGCGACTTGACGGCAATAACGTCGACATTGAAAAAGAAAATCTTCAACTTGCACAAACACAACTTCAATATATGTATACCGTATCAGAAATTAATTCATATTTTTCAAAATTAAAATCAGTGATTTCCGAAGGGAAAAAATAGTATAGGAGGTTTACTATGTCTTTTTTGCATTCATTAAATATTAGCGGTTCCGGACTTACAGCTCAAAGGTTGAGAATGGATATAATTTCGGAAAATATCGCAAACAAGGATACAACAAGAACAGAAAACGGCGATCCTTACAGGAGAAAAATGGTTGTACTTTCGGCAAAAAGTAATTTCCAAAATATGCTAATAGATAACATTAACGAGTATAAAGCAGGGGGCGTTGAAGTTGCTGAAATTATTGAAGATGAAACCGAATTCAAACTTGCCTATAACCCTGAACATCCTGATGCGGATGAAAATGGATATGTAAGGATGCCAAACGTAGATTCCTTAAAGGAAACAGT
>JAEZGU010000279.1 GCA_023416855.1 Bacillota bacterium | reverse complement strand
AATGTTAAAGCTAAGCGATTTCGTAAGATTATTAAATCCATACAATGCCAGCTTTTTTTCCAACCCTAACACCACTACCTTTCTGTAAAAAATTATTTTTATAATTATAATCTAAATTAATATATATATCAATATTTTTACCTAAAATATAATTAAAATTATTTTCAGTTGATAAAAAATCGTATAATTGCTATGATATTATAAACAAAATATCTTTGGGGGATAAAATGAACGAATGCACACACTGCAACCACCAACATTACTGTATAGACAATGTTCCTATATTTAACAACCTATCACAAGATGAAAAGGAAAGCATATTAAGTTCATCAAATCATAAAAACTATAAAAAGGGTGAAATTATTTTTACACCGGGTGATTCATTTGATAGTTTGTTTGTTGTAAATAAGGGCTTAGTTAAAATATCCAGAATTTCAGCCATGGGAAAAGAGCAGATAATTCGAATTTTGCAGCCTGGAGATTTTATTGGTGAATTATCTTTATTCAATAAGACAGTTCATAGTAATACTGCTGAAGCATTGGAGAATACTGAAATTTGTGTTATACAAGCAAATAAAATTAAGGAACTCCTTCTTCAAAGACCTGAAATATCATTAAAGTTCCTAAAAAAATACACTGAAAGAATTGAAGAATATGAGGAGTTAATAGAACAGGTAGTATTAAGAGATGTGGAGCAAAGAATTGCAAATTATCTTCTTATTGAAATTGAAAAAAACAATATAATTAATAAAAATGGAGAGTATGAAATAATTCTGCCTGTAAGCAAGGGGGATCTTGCATCTTTAATCGGCACAACTCAAGAGACATTAAGCCGTAAGCTTTCTCTTTTTCAAGACAACGGTTGGATTAAATTAAAAGGACAGAGAATAATTTCAGTTCTAGACATAAAAGCCTTGGAAGAAATGCAATAATTCATAGGGGAGGGCCTTTTGTCCTCCCACAGCTGTTAAATCTTAATTTTCGTCCAATCACCCTTTAAAAATCTTGCATAATTTATTATAAATCTTAAAAATTGATCAGCACTGTAAGCAAACCAAGCACCGATTAAACCCATCCCTAAGGGATAACAAAACAGCCATGTTGCTCCTGGTCTTAAAATTCCAATACTTATAAATGAAGTGTACGCTACAAATTTAGTATCACCAGCTCCCCTTAAGCTTCCTGAAATTACTACGTTAGATGTCATTATAGGTGAAGATAAGGCAATAATAAGCATTATATTAGCACCTGCTGCAATGACGGCAGCATCATTTGTAAATAGTGAGACTAGAAAGGATCTGCCTAAAGCAAACACAAATACAAACAAAATACCAACTGTTAATGAAATTCTTTGAATGGATTTACCATAAATAGTTGCTATGTCAGCTCTTTTAGCTCCAAGACCTTGCCCGACCAGTGCTGAAGCAGCTATACCCAATCCATCTCCAAATGAAAATGATATGTTAACTAAGTTCATACATATCTGATGTGTTGCAAAATCAACTGTTCCCAAGCTTGCAATCAACTTGTTTGTTGTGAAAAACCCTACTCTTATAAATACCTGCTCAACAAAAGCACTACCGCTTATATTTAAAATATTTGTTATTGTTTGTTTTTCTAGCTTCCAGTCTTGCTTTCTTTCAATATGCAGAAATTCATGTGCAAATGTAATTGATTTCAATGAAAGCAAAAATCCTACGAAATTTCCTATTGCTGTGGCAACAGCCGCTCCAGCCACTCCCATAGCAGGAAATCCAAAATGGCCTTTAATTAACAAATAGTTAAAAAACAAATTTACAAGGTTTGCAGCCACATTTGTCTTCATTGATATTTTTGTATTACCTGCACCTCTTTGAGCTGCATTAATCGTAAGACTAAGTGATGTAAAAAAATTTCCCAAACAAATAATTCTAAAATATATTATTGCGCTTTCAACCACATCACTTTGTGCTCCTGCAAATAAAATTAAAGGTTCTGCGTAAATGATTCCTAATGCTGATAATATGATTGATAATATAGTACATATTATAATTGACTGCCTCAATGTCTTATTTGCTTCTTCCCTGTTTCCTTCGCCCTTTCTTCGTGCTACAACTGCAGTTACACCAATATTAAGTGAAAATATTACAGCAAGCAATATGAATCTGGGCTGTGTTGTAATCCCAACTGCTGAAATTGCTACAGCTCCTAGGCCTCCAACCATTATAAGGTCAGCAGATGATATGAGCTGAACCAATACTGCTTCTAATGCTGATGGCCATGCCACATCCAGTGCAGTCTTATAAACCTCTCTGTCAGAAGGAATTTCTCCAACAATATCTTCTTTAGACACCATGTACTTGTTGGAATAAATTCTTTCAAATAAACTAGTCATTTTTCCCTCCTTATCTTTAATACCATAAAATATAGTACCTCTTTTAATAATATAATTCAATACTAAAAAGGTTACAATTACTATGCTGAATTATGCTAATTAATTGAAAAATAAGTAATAACAAGACTTTAGGATTATTAGATAAAATAAAATTGTAATTACAAAAGAAATGGAATTTATTTTGACGTTTTTTTGACGGCGGAAAGGTAACCTTCACCCAACACAAACATATATAATATGTACCTACCTCAGTGTCAAGTTATTATTATTAGTAGCTATTTC
>JAEZGU010000215.1 GCA_023416855.1 Bacillota bacterium | reverse complement strand
AGTGTATTCTGAAGCAAAAGCATTGGCATTAAGTGTTATAAATGATTATGGATATGGTTTAGAAGATGAATATGAAGATGTTTTCGATGAAGTTAATCAATTCAGTAATGAAATTATTTGGAGCGTGCAATGGACGGTAGATAAAATGTTTAATTCAAATGCTCAGGTATTGCACAGACCAGGCGTAGGTCGTACTAGTGAAACACTTGAAATGCATGTAAATAGTGATGGAAGTGTTACTGCTTCTGCAAAATCTTTAGTTGTAACCAGGCTTAATAATAACGGTCAGCCTTATAATTATGTCATGCCTGCACATTCAATGTATTATGGACGGGAATACAGACATATTATGCCGAATTTTTCATGGATTAATATGTATTCAGATCAGGATAAACGGAAATTAGCCACTTTTGAAACAGTATATTTGAAGCTGGATGATGATAAAGCTGCGCCCAAAGATATGACTGATACAGTATGTTATATGCCGTTAAGGCCAATCACTCCTGCAGAAGATAACTTTCATAATGATTGGGTTGCTTCAGGTGATGTAAATGCATATTTCCTGGATGGTATGAATGAAGTTTATGATATGGATGATCCTACATCTGAACATTATGGAGGGCCTCTTATGCACAGGAGCAGGTACTACAGTATTAAAAAGTTTTATGATAGATCACGAGTTGAAATGGGTAAACAGGACCAAGGTCATGAAAATGCAATCATACTCAGATTGCCGGAAATGTATCTCATCGTTGCTGAATGTAATTGGAAGCTTAATCTTGGTGATGAAGAAGTTTATAACGCAATTGCTCCTATATGGGAAAGGGCTTTTGAAGATATTAATCTTGCTGATGTTTATAAAACTAACGGAGTTAACTTAGATTTTATTCTAGATGAATATCATAGAGAATTAGGATTGGAGTTTAATACATTCTTTTTGTTAAAAAGAACACGAAGTCTGGTACAGAGAATTAAGAAAAACAACCCTAAAAGTAAGGAAGAAGCCAACGATAATATTCTTAGATGGAGAGACTATGTGAAGGATGCTCATTATATAAAACCGCTTCCGCTTAATCAGGTAAATAATTTTAGAAATATCACAAGTGATATGCTTCCTCCGGGTTATGATTACGGATCACTTAGTTTTTAATGTTATTTATTAAGCTTAGTTCTTTTTGATTATAACTTGTGTTACACATCTTTAAAAAATATAAAATCCGGGAATTAGGTTATAAGAATTCCCGGATTAAAATAGTATTAAAAGTGAATAAATTTTATTTGCTACTTTTGGCTTTTTTCATTTCTTGTACTGATAATTCTGCATATGTTGTTCTTGATCATTATAATCTAGTCGGAAAAGTTGAGTCAGTTAAGGAAATTAGTTATTTGGTGGCATATGATTCACTTAGTAGTAGTTATGAAGTGATGAGACAAACCAGAAAGAAAAATGATGAGGATGATTTTATAATGTATCTCGACAAGGAAGGACGGATCTTCTCAAAAAAATATTTTATAAAAGAGGATACTATAAAAAAGGTATCATATGACTATCGCGATTCAAATTATTATATAAAAAAAATAGAGGACATTAATGGCAATATTATTTATTCCCACTATACGTGGGAAATGGATAATACAATGTCGAATTTTACAGGTAATAAAGATAATGTGGTTCTAAATCGCTGTTTATATTTATTAAATAGAAATAATAGGCCTGAAAAGGAAATAATTTATTATGCAACAGGGGATATCGCCTATAAGAAAGAATATTTTTACAAAAATTATTGTATGATAGAAGAACAATGGATCAATTCCAATGATGAAATTTTTAAAAAAAATACATATCAATACAATTCACAAGGAAATGTAATTAAAGAAGTTCAATACCTTGGTGCGGATTCAATTTATATGGAATGGGAATATGAATACGAATATGATTCAATAGGTAACTGGGTGTCTAGGATAGATTATCATTCTAATGTTCCTGCTTTTATAATATTAAGGCAAATAAATTATTATAAATAAAAAAGAGTTTATAAATTTCAGGAGGAATTACCATCGCATTTTTAAATTTTATATTTTATAACTAAAATTCAGTAATCAAAACTAAAATACCGGATATGAATTCAAGGCGTTCATTTATTAAAAAATCTGCCATAGGTGCAACAGGAATAGCTATAGGCGGTATGGGTTTCAGTGCAAAATCGTATGGTTCAATTTTAGGGGCCAATGATCGGTTCAGGGTTGCTGTTTGTGGTGTTAATGGCAGAGGCAATAATCACATAAATGGTTATGGAAAACAGGAGAATGTTGAGATTGCCTATCTTGTTGATCCTGATAGATTAGTGCTCGAAAGCCGTGTGGCAGAAGTGAAACAAAATATTCAGAATAGTTCAGGAGTAAAAGGTGTAATTGATGTACGTCATGTGCTTGATGATAAGAATATTGATGCAATCAGTGTTGCTACTCCTAATAACTGGCATTCCTTAATGGTTATATGGGCAGCACAGGCCGGAAAACATATTTATGTAGAAAAACCTGCCAGTCATGATGTTTACGAAGGAAGAGTAGCTTTGGCAGCTGCAGAAAAGTACGGGATAGTTGTTCAACATGGCACTCAGCGGAGAAGTGATCCAAAATGGGCCAGTGTCATTGCTGATATACGTTCGGGGAAATATGGAAAAATGTTGGTTTCCCATGGTTTTGCATGTAAGGAA
>JAEZGU010000211.1 GCA_023416855.1 Bacillota bacterium | reverse complement strand
GTCCTTACCAATTGCCTTAATAACCCCATTATCTACTAAAATCTCACTTGCACCATCATGACCATAAACAACTGCATTCGTAAACTTTTTCATAATATCCTCCAAATAGTGATTTGTTAATAATTTGTTAATTACAAGCTGACTATTACCTGCTTTTAAAATGAAATAAATAATGAATAGCCTCATTGTAACCTATATCTAAGAAGTAGTCATTGGATAAAGCACTAAAAATCTATGAATAATTTAGGTCTAAATAATCCAAAAAGAAGTCGTGAAGTTTGTATAGTTTGTACATTGCTAATCACTTTTTTAATGAATAAGATATAAATGAAATAAATAATGAAAAAATTATGAAAAAACAATCCCATATATAATATAATGGGTAGCATGGAGGAAATATGGAAAAGCAAAACGAAAAATTTCCATGGTTACATTTATTGATTTTGTCAAGCGTCACTTTTATGGGTATATTGTCCGAATTAGTACCATCTGGCATATTACCTGAAATGAGTGATGGTTTAGGAGTATCTTATTCAGCAATAGGATTATTGGTTAGCGTTTATGCAATTGCATCTGCAATTGGAACAATACCTTTAATTACTTTAACTATGACAATAAACAGAAAAAAACTTTTAATGATGATATTAATAATATTTGGAGTTTCTAACTTAACAATAGCTTTTTCAAGTTCATATTATATAATATCAGCAGCAAGACTTGCTGGAAGTATTTCAGCAGGTATTTTATGGCCAATGGCTTCTGCTTATGCAATGAAATTAGTACCTTCTAATTTGCATGGTAGAGCAATTGCAGTAACCATGGCTGGAAGCACGCTTGGACTTGGTATTGGTTTACCTATAATGACATCAATTGGTACAGAATTAGGATGGAGAATTGAATTTGGGGTCTTATCGGCAATAATTTTTATCATAACAATTATAGGACAAATTTTCTTACCATCTGTTCCTGGAGAAAAAAGAACAAAATCAAATTCACCATTCACCATTATTAAAAATAAATCAGTTGTTATTTGTTTAGTAATTACACTTTTAACAATTATGGCTCACTACGGTTTATATACTTATATTTCACCACTTGTTGAATACATCAACCTTAGTGGAGGAATTAAAATCGCCTCAATTATTTTTGGTATTGGTACTTTAATATCTGTTGTAATAGCTGGAAAGTATGTAGATAGTCACCTTGGACAACTTACAGCATCTATGTTAATTTTAGCACTTGTAAGCATGATTATGTTCATTAGCTTCAAGGGAATGTATATTGTTTCCCATATCACATTCTTATTGTGGGGTATTTCCTTTGGTGCTCTTGTTACAATTTTCCAAACTGCAGTAACAAGACAAGTAGAAACCGGTAAAGATGTTGCAACATCTTTACAATCTAGTACATTCAATTTTGGAATTGTATTTGGAAGCGCAATTGGCGGTGCTATATTAGCAAAATCATCAGTTTTTAGTATTATATATTTAACTATTGCATTACTCGTTGTTCCAATACTATTAAGTATATTTGCGAAAAAAACTTTCTACAAAACTGCAGAATAGTTTTACAATCCTAATAAAAGTAAATTGCCCTTTCTTTCTATAAGAGGGGCAATTTTTGTTTTAAGTTTCTTTTTACAACTCAAGCCTTTACATTTATCGTCTAAAGAAGTATAATATAATAGTTCATTATTGAACTATTATTAGTGCAAGGAGGTCATGAATATTAAGATAGAAATTAAAAAAGACAATATCTTTATAATGTATAGTTGGAAATTAAAAAAGATGTATGAAAAAGCCTTTTATTCAATAAATGATGAACTTAAGCTAACACAAGCTGAAGTTGATATCATTCTTTTTTTGAACAATAATAAACCTCTTGATACAGCGAAGGACATTACTGAATATAGATATATTTCAAAATCATTGGTGTCAAAGTCTGTAGAATCATTATTGAAAAAAGGATATCTTTCATGCAAAACAGATTCATCTGATAAAAGAATTGTTCATTTAATGATTGAGCCAGTAGCTATTCAAATGGTCGAAAAATTGCTGGCAGTACAAAAAAACTTTATGAGTATTCTTTTTAACGGTATTACAGATGATGAGTATGAAGTAACGAAAAGGGTACTTAATAAAATTAATTATAACATCTCAAGCAAATATGAAGACAAAAATGTGGAGGACTAGAATGGAAACAATACAAGAAAATAAATTAGGGACGAGTAGTATAGGGGAGCTACTTTTTAAAATGTCTTTACCTGCTATTGTAGCACAAATAGTTAATGTTCTATATAATATGGTAGATAGAATGTATATAGGGCATATTCCCTATATAGGTGCAGATGCTTTAACTGGTGTCGGTGTTACTATGCCTTTAATCATGGCTATTGCTGCATTTGCTGCATTGGTAAGTACAGGTGGCGCTACAAGAGCATCAATTATGATGGGTAAAAAAAACAAGGATGCTGCTGAAAAAATACTTGGTAATTGCACAGCCGTACTTATACTCATCGCACTGATACTAACTGCTTCAGTACTATTGTTTGGAAAAAAGTTGCTAATGCTGTTTGGAGCCAGTGAAAATACAATAAGCTACGCATTAGGTTATATGAATATATATGCTGTTGGAACTATATTTGTCCAACTTGCATTAGGTTTAAACTCATTTATTACGGCTCAAGGTTTTGCAAAAACTAGTATGCTTACTGTAATCATTGGAGCAATAGCAAATATTATATTAGACCCGATTTTAATATTTGGTTTCGGTATGGGAGTGAAGGGAGCTGCCTGGGCAACAATTATTTCTCAGGCTATTTCGGC
>JAEZGU010000209.1 GCA_023416855.1 Bacillota bacterium | reverse complement strand
AGCAGCCTATTACGCTTACAATAAATGGAGAATACAATGATAAAATATGGTTTAAGAATGATGATGGTGAAGAGCATTGGGCACAAATAAACAGAGTTTATTTGTCGGATATGTGGGCTGAGATGGAGAAAATATTTTCACATCCTAAGTTTTTAGAGCAAAAGACTAAAGAAGAAATTGATGAACAAAAAAAAGAGTTTGAGAAGAACTTTAGTAAAATATGCCCAAAGGGTATGTGCTACCCTATGATTGAATATGAATGTGAAGAAGGTATTTCACTTGAATTTTATTCGAAGAAATATCTTGAATCAATACCTGTTCAAAAAAATAGTGCAATGGGATTCATAGTTGGTGCTGACAAGCCTACAGGTGTTTTAGCCATGAAATTGAAGGCAGCAATTATTCAGGAACCTGTTTCAATTGATACAAAGTGCATCGAAGCGGAGATATTTCAATATTACAAGACTATAACGCCTGATGATATTATTATTTAACTAAAAGGTTAAATAATAATATATGGAATGGTGGTTATATTAAATTTTAATACACATAAAAGGTGGACTATGAAATTAAATTTATTGATTACTGCAATTACACCAGGTATCGCTCTGGGGCTAATGTTTTATTTGTTTGACAGACATGATAGGGAACCTATAGGGATGTTACTAAAGGTTTTTTTCATGGGTATGATTTATGTTATACCAACGGTTATAATTGAGAAATTTTTGTTGAGCTTCAATATATTTGGTGGACTGTTAGGAGCTTTTTATACTGCTTTTATTGTAGCGGGGTTTTCTGAGGAATTTATGAAAAGACGTGTTGTGTTAAGGCATGTGTATTTCAGTCCCGTTTACAATGAAAAGCTTGACGGTATTGTGTACTGTGTTATGTCTGCTCTTGGGTTTGCAACCATTGAAAACATAATGTATGTTGTGTTTAGATTTTCAGATGTTGAATCCATAGGATTTTACAGAGCAATTTTATCTGTTCCTGCTCATATGCTTTTTGCTGTAACAATGGGATATTATTTATCTCTTGCAAAGTTTTCTACAACACAGGAACAACAGCGTTATTTTATAAAAAGATCTTTATCGGTGCCGGTTATACTTCATGGCATATTTGATTTTATTTTAATGTCAAATTTAGAAGTTTTGATGTTGTTTTTTATTCCATTTGTAATATATATGTGGATAACAAATTTAAAGAAATTAAACATATACTATATGGAGTCAAAGAACTTTGTAAATGTTGACGATGATGAATTATCATAACTAAAAATATGTTATATAATTAAATGCTATAATCTTATACGTTATAGCATTTTTTTGTATTATTTTGTAAAAATATGTGATATAATGATAGAGGTTATATTAAGTGAAATACATGAATTGTTACAAACATAATTATGTTGAAGCTTCTTGGTGGAATGGCAGAACTTCTGATATATAAATTACATTTTAAACAATGGACTTTTAGGAGGATATATGTCTGCGAAAATATTGATTGTCGATGATTCTGCAATGGATCGCTCGATTATTAAAAATAAGCTAAGCGAATACAATGTACTTACTGCGTGTGACGGTAAAGAGACCATGCAAATAATTGACGAGCATAAAGATATAGACATGGTAATACTGGATATTAATATGCCTAATATGGATGGTTTCCAAATCCTAAACTCTTTAAAACGTAGCAATAGAAGTAAAGATTTACGTATTATTATATTAACAAATCAAGATGAACAGGATAAAGAAATTAAAGGGTTGAAATTGGGAGCAGTTGATTATATTAGAAAGCCAATCAATATGGATTCCTTAAAAGCAAAAATAGACATACATTTGGAGTTGCTTCATATACAGCATTTGTATGAGCAAAAGCTCTATGATCAAGGTTTAACCTTTGATACAATTTTTCAACAGGCTCCAATGGGCATAACTATTTCACACAACCGTGAGCCTTCTGAAGTACATGAAGAAGATTTGTATACAGTAAACCCTATGTTTGAGAAAATTTTGGGTAGAACAAAAAAGGAACTAATTGAGCTTGGTTGGGAGAAAATATCACACCCTGATGATGTAGGCGAAGATTTAAAGCAATTCCAAAGGCTACAAGCTGGTGAGATTAATAGTTATTCTATGGATAAACGATATCTAAAACCAGATGGTTCTACTCTATGGGCACACATAGTTGTAGCAAAGCTTGATTTAGCAAATGAGTATAAATTTAACCATATATGTTTTATACAGGATATATCCAAACGAAAAGAGATAGAAAAAATCTTACAGGAAAGTGAACGAAGTAAATCAGTACTTCTGTCTCATCTTCCAGGTTTAGCATATAGATGCCATTATGACAGAGAATGGACGATGCAGTATGTTTCTGACGGTTGCTTTAACTTAACAGGATATATGCCTGAAAACCTTATAAATAACAGAGATATAACTTTTAATGATTTAATCACTCCGGAATATCGTGAATCTTTGTGGAACGAATGGGAAAAAATATTAGCAAAAAAATTACCATTTAAATATGAATATGAAATCACTACTGCTCAGGGAGAACGAAAATGGGTTCTTGAGATGGGTCAAGGAATTTACAATGAACAAGGTGAAGTAGAGGCACTTGAGGGGATTATCCTTGATATTTCTGATAGAAAAGAGTTTGAAAACAACCTTAGATACAATAGTGAGCATGACTTATTGACCGGGTTGCATAATCGTATATATTTAGAGAATCAATTGATTGCTGATGCGCGCAACCATAACATTAAAAAAAGAGCAGTTATGAGTATAAATCTAACTGCGATTCATTCTTTAAGTATGACTTATGGTTTCCATTATACTCAAGAATTGATTAAAAAGGTGGCAGAGTCTCTTAAAGTACATTGTAGTGATACTCGTCAATTGTTTACTACATACGAAAATAGGTTTGCTTATTATATAAAAGACTATGAAGACAAAAATGAGTTGTTATCATTCTGCAAGAAAGTGATTAACACTTTAGAATCAGTTCTTGATGCAGAAAGAATAGTTGGAGGAATAGGGATTGTAGAAATAGATGAAACTAATAAGCTCAATATAGAGAAACTATTAAAAAATTTCATGATAGCATCTGAAAAGGCACTAAATACTAAATATAGATCATTTGGTTATTGTTTTTTTAATAATGAAATGGAAGCGGAGTTAATACGTGAGGAAGATATAAAATGTGAGCTTGCTCATATTGTGGCTAACAATAATGATAAATTACATCTCAAATTTCAGCCAATATATGATATTAAGTCAGATAAAATATCAGGCTTTGAAGCTTTAGCCAGAATAAACAGCGACACATTAGGAGTAATCACACCTGCTGAGTTTATACCTATAGCTGAAAAAACAAAACTAATCATAGCTTTAGGCAAGAAAATTATAGTAAAAGCCTTTGACTTTTTAAATAAATTACAAGAGAGCGGATATGATTCTATTAACGTATCGATTAACATATCCGTAGTCCAGCTCATAAGAGATGATTTTATACATAATATTTTTGATTTAATAAATATTTATAAAGTGAATCCTGAAAATATTACACTTGAGATTACAGAATCTATGTTTTCTTCTGATTATAAGGAGATAAACAAGATTCTAAGCAAACTAAGAGAATTTGGGCTAAAAATCGCCATAGATGATTTTGGTACCGGATATTCTTCATTGGCAAGAGAACGTGAGTTGAATGTAGATATACTTAAAATTGATAAATATTTTAGCGATAAAATATTGGTTTTAAATAACGAGGAATCTATAACTGCGGATATTATCTCAATGGCACACAAGTTAGGTCATTGTGTTATAGCTGAAGGTATAGAACACGAAAAACAAAGACAGTATATGGAACATCACGGATGCGATAAACTGCAGGGATATTTAATTAGTGAACCGCTTGATGAAATAGAAGCAATAGAATTGCTCAGGAAACAATAATTTTAGTGAGATAATTATATAGAGGAGAGTCATGGATTATAGGAGATTTAAAAATACTATCGTAGCAAGAATAGATTTTGGCGAAGAAATAATTGAAAAACTAATAGAAATTTGTGATAAAGAACATGTTGAATTAGCAAACATAAATGCTCTTGGCGCAGTTGGTGAATTTACTATTGGGTTGTTTGATACATCCCAAAAGAAATATTATTCTAAAGATTTTAAGGGTGATTATGAAATAGTGTCACTTACAGGGAGCATTACTAAAATGGATGGCAAACTATACAGTCACTTACACATGAGCGTATCAGATATTGAATATGGTGTGTATGGTGGTCACTTGAACAAAGCTATAGTAAGCGCTACATGTGAAATGTTTATACATATTGTAGAGGGGACTGTTGATAGAAAATTTGATGAACTATCAGGTCTTAACTTAATTAAATTTGATTAAAAGCATTATAAATAATTTCTTATATTAAATTAAATTTGCTTGGAGGCAACTTAGATGGTTCAATCTCACTTAGGAGAAATATACTCACTTGTAACAGCAATTTGCTGGGCTGTTACTGCAATAACTTTTGAATTAGCAGGCAAAAAGATAGGTTCTTTATCAGTAAACTATATTAGATTAATAATCGGTTTTGTTTTAGTAAGTATAATTACAACATTTACAAGGGGAATGATTTTACCCTTAGATGCTACATTGCATACATGGACATGGTTGAGTATATCAGGTCTTGTGGGATTTGTTATAGGTGATTTGTTCTTGTTCCAATCTTTTTTAGAGGTGGGTTCAAGGATAGCAATGCTGATTATGGCATTAGTGCCTCCGATAACAGCCTTGTTGGGATTTATTACCATGAGAGAAATAATAACACTTACCGACTTTTTAGGAATGGTTGTAACAATATTCGGTATATGTGTAGTGGTGTTAGTTAGAAATCCCGAAGGCAAAAGTTTTAAATTTACACGTTCGATTAAGGGCATATCTTACGCGTTTATCGGTGCACTTGGTCAATCCTTAGGATTGGTATTAAGCAAGATAGGTATGGGAGATTATAATCCTTTTGCAGCAACTCAGGTGCGTATAATAGCAGGTATGATAGGTTTTACAGTGGTATTTTTATTTCTGAATAGATGGGACAAGTTAAAGGTAGATATTAAAAACAAAGAAGCATTTAAATATATGTTTTTTGGTTCTTTGTTTGGTCCTGTTTTAGGAGTAACCTTCAGCTTGTTAGCTGTTCAACATACAACCACAGGTGTATCATCAACTATAACTTCAATAAATCCAATACTGATTATTCCTCTTTCAATATACGTATTTAAAGAGAAAGTCTCTCCAAAGGAGATAGTAGGCGCAATTATAACCGTAATAGGTATATCAATTTTATTAATATTATAGATAAAAAAGGGATATGGAATTTTTATTCATATCCCTTTTTGTTAATTTCCAAATTTTTGTTCCTCGTATGGAAACTCAGTTACATAACCGCCATTAGTGATGAAATTAAATAAATAATCAACCCAATAATCTTCAAATGTTTTGTCTTCAGGCTGTTCCTGCAAATAACTTTCATTCATCATTTTTCTTGCTGATTCTAAATTATCATATGCCTTACTTGATATTTCATTTAAGCTTACAGAAGAATCTTCTAATGCACGATATATATCAACTATATTGTTTACATTCCAATCACCGTTTGATTTGCTTAATTGTAGTTTAACATTGTCTGTTTGAGTGTTGCCAATATTTTTATACAAGATATATTGGTATACTTGATATACATCCATTATTTGTTCAGTAAATAATTCTCTGTTATGTAGCGAAAGCTCTCTATAAAAAGCGTGGTACATGTCTAATTCATAAAAAGTTTGTGCCAAATCAACCCCTGTTAATTCAATATCCGCAGTAGCAGAACCGTTGCTAATATCTATACCATTGATTGTATAATTTAGATTATCTCTAATAATTATGTCTAAATCCCTATGGCTCAGCTCACCTTTTATTGTATTAAATGTTTCGTCTATTGCATTTGAGATTTTTATTTCCTCTCTATCAATTATTCCCCCGTATATGTTATAAGCAGTTAAAGACAACATTATTGTTACAAAAGCTATTAACTTAAATTTCATTTTTAACCTCAAATATATTTTTTTTTATTATAACCATATACATATGATTTAAACTTTTTCATTTGTATTAATGTTGTAACTATATCCTTAAATATGGTAAAATAATAAAAAAATTATATTAATATTTTAGGTTGGGAGAATTCATATGCCATTACAAATTATTAGAAATGATATAACCAAAATGGATGTTGATGCAATTGTTAATGCAGCTAACTCCGCGCTTAAAATGGGTGGGGGAGTTTGTGGTGCAATTTTCAATGCGGCAGGAGTCGATGATTTGCAAAGTGAATGTGACAAAATTGGAGTGTGTAATACAGGAGATGCTGTCATTACTAAAGGGTACAACCTTCCTGCTAAACATATAATTCATACAGTAGGGCCTATATGGAATGGTGGCAACAACAAGGAAGCAGAGCTGTTAAAAAGCTGCTATTTGAAATCATTAAACTTAGCCTTAGAAAATGGTATTGAATCCATTGCATTTCCTTTGATATCTTCCGGTATATATGGATATCCTAAAGATCAAGCTTTTAAAGTTGCGGTTAATGCCATACAAGATTTTTTGCTAAATAATGAATTGATGGTATATCTTATTGTATATGACAAAAAAGCAGTAGAAATAAGTGAAAAGCTGTATAAATCAATTGAAAAATATATAGATGATAATTATGTTGATGATAGATACGAAAATAAAAGCGAAAGATTTTTACAAGAATTAAAATATGTATCTGAAGATTTACTTATTAAGGAATCAACCATACCTTCAACAAAATCCAAACGAAGCTTGGATGATGTGGTATCCAATTTAGATGAAACATTTTCTGAAATGCTTTTGAGGTTGATTGATGAAAAAGGTATGACAGATGTGGAAACATATAAAAAAGCAAATATAGACAGAAAATTATTCTCTAAAATTAGGTCTGATAAGTTTTATAAACCAAGCAAAATAACAGCACTTGCATTAGCTATATCTTTAGAATTAAACATAGATGAAACTAAAGATTTATTAAGCAGAGCCGGGTTTGCACTTTCTCGCAGCAATAAGTTTGATATAATAGTTGAATATTTTATTGTGGAAGGTATTTATAATATATTTGAAATTAATGAGGCGTTGTTTGCCTTTGACGAAAATTTATTAGGTTGCTGAAAATGCCATTATAAGCCATCATAAGATGTCGCATTTCATGCGACCTTTTATTTTTGTAAAAATGATATCCTTTAACTATCAAATATTGGAGGGTATGATATGAAACAAAATAAAACAGAATTAGTATTTATTTTAGACAGAAGTGGCTCAATGTCAGGATTGGAAGATGATACAATAG
>JAEZGU010000208.1 GCA_023416855.1 Bacillota bacterium | reverse complement strand
GTTTATGAGTTCATTTAAGGATTTAAGAATTGTTGATAATTTTTATCAAACATCAGCATTTTATCCAATGCCAACAGTTTTAGTATCTACATTGACAGAAAAGGGAGAAACAAGTTTAGGCTCCTATTCTTTATGCTTTCCATACTATATCGCTGGAAAAGACTACTATGCAATGCTATTAGAATGTAGAAATAGCTCTAATACAGCACAAAATATACTACGAAGTGGAAAGTGTGCTTTAAACTTTATTGAAGATAGCTTAAGTGATTTTAAAGAAGCTGTTAGATTAGGCTTTCCAGGTGAAACCTCAGAGGAAAAAATGGCTAAATGCAATTTTGAGCTAGATGAAGGTTTAGCCTGCGGTGATGGAAGTACAAGACCTCTAGTTGTAAAGAAGGCATATCAAGTATTTGAATGTACATGGCAATCAGATTTAGAAAACGCATTTGAGGATATAACAAAGCTTGGTCAACTAGAAGGCATAGATGGACCATATAGAAGCTTTAATGGAATAACAAGTAAATTTGGTGCACATTTTATACTTAAGATTGACAAAATACTAATGAAAGAAAAATATCATAACTCAATAATAAATGGAGTAAAGGCTTCAGCATTTCCAAGAGTTCCAGTTGATTATGGATATCGTGATTCTACAAACTTCTGGTACACAAAATTTAGACGACCTATAGCTGTTAAAATACCAGCTGGTAAAGAGGTTGATTTAAATTCAGTAATATATGCAGCAAATCGTATGGATCCAGATATAAAATTTACAGATGAGGCGTGTAAGACCTTAGTTAAAGTACCTAGGGTATTTTTAAAGCTAGTTTTGCAGGGATGCATAGACTGGGCTAAGGAAAACAATGTAACTCTAATAGACGAAACACACATGAAAATTATAAATGACAAAAGAGCTAAGGAAAAGAAATAAAAAAACTAGGACGTTACTTTTTTAATTTGAAAAAGGTAACGTCTTTTTATATAAAATTAAGGTTAAATGCAAAAGTAAATTCCGGTTTTTGTGTAGTGTTGAAAATGCAAGACTAAATTCCGTAAAAACACTTAACATTTAACTGATTTTAATATATAATTTATTAAAAGCCGTAGCTTTAATACGTATTTTTGTATAGCAAACAAGCATCTAGAATAAGTCGTGCAGGACTAAATTCCACTTGCTTGAAGTAATAATTTTACTTGTGTGGTATTAATCCTACCTGTGCTTTTGGTTTTGGTTGACCTTATTTATTTTAGTAATGCTGGTCTAAGCATTACATCATCAGGATTTATTTCCTGTAATGATAAACATTTATGTAATGTATTATCAAGCAGTAATAGAGACAGCTTATATGGAGAACAACCATTTAGGCTGTCTCTTGCTGTACTATTAATATGATTAATCATTAATGTTATTTGACTTTGATTATATTGATCAAATGAACGTCCTTTAGGAACAATATATCTTATGTATTCATGGTTTTTTTCCAACATACCCTTTTGCCAAGAACAGTTAGAATCACAGTAATAAATATTAGTTCTAACTTCACCAT
Source organism: Bacillota bacterium (assembly GCA_023416855.1). Classification (GTDB taxonomy): domain Bacteria; phylum Bacillota; class Clostridia; order Tissierellales; family Sedimentibacteraceae; genus Sedimentibacter. Next base: position 2,036 of record JAEZGU010000208.1, on the reverse strand, counting down.
TTTCATCACACATTAATTCATTAGGATTCTGAAATTCAGCACCATTATCCGTTAAAATGGCCGGAAACAACTTTTGAAATACTTCTATACCTAATTTATCCTGAAGTAGATTAAACACCTGATTTACACACTTTTGACTCTTTTCTTCCATTAGGAAAGCTAACATAAATGTTGAATTTCTAAACAGCATTGTTAGAAGCACTTTGCCACCCTTTTGGCCTTCAACAGTGTCAATTTCAACGACTTGAGTATTTGGTATATCCTCTAGTAATTTAGTGAAATCAGCATATGTTTTACCTTTTCTATATTCTCTGTCTGTTCTTAATTTATCAGTATTTTTCTTTCTAGGTTTATATTTAACTTTTCTAGGTAAATCAATATTTCTAGCAGTAAATACTCGATTATCAATGTATTTATACAAAGTTCTTCGTGAACATACTATATCCTTGCTATGTGTTGCAAAAATATGTGATATTGATTGACCTTTTAGTATTAAAGGAGATATCAAATTATCTAAATTTTGCATAGACTCAGGGGTCTGGTTTATGCCTTCTCTTGATGAACGAAGAAGATCTCTATACATATCATCAGCATATTTGGCAACATATATCCAACGCTCATATTGGCAGCTTCCTAGACTTTTACAGGAATTGCAAACATAAGGTGCTTTATTTAGTTTTCCACATTCTTTAGATTTGTAATTCGAGCATATGCTTCTACAATTAATACTGCAGTATTTGCAAAAGTCATTACAATTGATTTTGCTACAGATGTTAGTTAGAACACACTCTTTATATTGATTACATTTAATTTTTGTAGACGTATCTTTTCTTTGTTTTATTGAACGGTGCTTTTTTATTTCTTTAGAAATTGTTGTTGGATCCTTATGAATCATATCTGCTATAGCTACAAATGTTTTTCCTTCATTTAAACTTTTTTCAATTATTATTCTATTGCTCAATGTTAAATGTTTTTGGTTGGTTTTCATATTGACCTCTCTTTGCACAGGCAGTCAACCAAATCCATTTTACTATTTATTTATATCTTGTGCACTACTAAATTCCACTTATTTTAATAACCGGAATTTACTCGTGCAAACCGGACTTTAATATTACATTTTACACTTTTTTAATTTTTATATAGAAATATGTAAAAAAATATATTAATTTTACATAATTTACCTAATGACTCGTATCAGACGCTTTTCTTCTTTTTGGTACAAAATGTATTAACATACAACAATTGACAATATCAATCGTTTGCTTTATAATAATTATACGAAATAATTTATTATTTCAAATTGGCTCATGCTAATTCTTAGGAGGTAGGAAATGAAAAAAATTGTAAGTATTTTATTAGTTTTGAGTTTAGTATTCAGTTTAGCTGGATGTAACTCAAATGATAAACAAACTGCAGCTAAGGGTGACACAAATTGGGAAGGTAATATAGGAATAATCACAAATACTGTTTCTCAAAACGAGGAAGAGTATAGATCTGCTCAATTGATGGTAGAAAAATATGGGTCAGATAAAATAGTGCATGTTACTTGGCCAGACAATTTTATGGCAGAACAAGAACAAATGGTTAGCGTTATGGCTAAATTAGCAGCTGATACTGAAATTAAAGCAGTTATTGTTAACCAAGCTGTTGCTGGAACAAACCCTGCAATAGATAAATTAAAGGAAACACGCGATGATATTTTTATCGTATATTGTACTCCAGCAGAAAACCCACCAGATATTGCTACAAGAGCTGATTTAATTATTCAACCTGATGAGTTAAAAATGGGTGATAATATTCCACTTCAAGCTCAAAAGCTTGGTGCTAAAGTATTAGTTCACTACTCATTCCCAAGACATATGTCAATGGCTCTACTTTCTGCAAGAAGAGAATTAATGAAAGCAAAATGTGAAGAGTTAGGTATTTTATTTGTTGATGCTACTGCTCCAGACCCAACAAGTGATGTTGGAGTTACAGGTGCACAACAATTTATTCTAGAAGATGTTCCTAAAATGGTGGAGAAATATGGTAAGGAT
>JAEZGU010000207.1 GCA_023416855.1 Bacillota bacterium | reverse complement strand
GTACTATGCTCTTAACATTAACACAAGCAGACATAAAAAATTTAAAACCTGTTTTGTACAATGGCTTTCACCCGATAATTAAAGGTGCATTCTTAATTTTTACTTTTCCATTAGGTGAAACTGTGGTTTTTATGATGGCTTTTTGGTCAGTCAAGAGAAAGTTTAAACCTTTTAAAGTATATACAATTGGGTTAGTCTGCGGAACTGTTATTCTATTAACACTAAGCGTTAGAAATTTACTTGTATTAGGTGTAGAAACTTCATCCAATCTATATTTTCCTACTTATTCAGCGGTCAGCATGACTGAAATAGGAACTTTTCTGCAAAGGATTGAAATCGTTGTAGCTGTTGTATTTATATTGACAGGGATTGCCAAAATAGGGGTGTGCCTTTATGCGGCATGTAATGGTGTAGCAAAAGTATTTAACTTAACAAGTTCTAGAGAGATTACAGCGCCTATTGGTTTGCTAATGATGAGTCTATCATGCTTTATTTATACAAGTACGATGGAAATGTTTGAGTGGGCAAGTAAAATATATCTGTATTATGCGATCCCGTTTCAGATAATATTACCGATTATTATTTGGATTAGTGCAGAAATTAAATTACGCTTATCAAAACAAAAATGAAACAGGATTTTATAGTTAAGTTATTTGTTAAGTAATACGATGCTGGGCTAGATTTCATTCTAATTTAAGAAAAAATCGCTATCTATGATTAGTATTAAATCATAAACCGCGATTTTTTTTGTATATATACAGATTATTCTATATGCGATTAAGGTAATTACCATTAATTAAGTAAATATGGTAAAATACTACTTGTACAAATTGTATAATAAGCTTTTAGGAGGTTTCCAATATAATGGTAACAAACGAGATAATTTCAATTCTACTTAAACTTCAGCAAGAAGCAATATCTACCGGCAATCCTCCATTTGCCGCAGTAATAATTGTTGATGATAAAGTGATTTCAGCTAGTCATAATAATTCTCGAGCATCGGGGAATCCACTTGAACATGCGGAAATGTCAGCAATTCAATTAGCGATTAAGAATTATGGCTCCGAAATTCTATTAAAAGCACATTTAATATCATCAAACGAACCATGTCCAATGTGTATTGGTGCTTGTATATGGTCGGGGATCCCAGAAGTATCCTATTTTTTATCTCAAGAACATGTTGCAGCCATACGCGGGTTCGGAAAATTTATGTCAGCACATAAAATCTCTGAAATTGATGATTCAGGTATAATTATAAATGGACCTATTGAGAATGAAGAAATGTTGAATACTCATCATGAATTTTGGACAGCAGGAAACAACTCAGAATTTAAACATTCAATTCATTTAGCAGATTGCAAAACTACTAAGGAGTCATAATTAAAATCCAAGCCAGTGACTTTGAAGATTTTCTGGCGCATCTGAAGCTTGAGATAGATCACCGAGAAATTACAAGGAAATTCCGGACGATATTTTAGAATCTTGTGATACTTTTACATATGAAAATGGAGGTGCTAATTAATGGCTAAAGCTATAATGATTCAAGGTACAGCTTCAAATGCAGGTAAGAGTATTATTACCGCAGGCTTATGCCGCATTTTCTCACAGGATGGATATAAAGTGGCTCCCTTCAAATCACAGAACATGGCCCTTAATTCATTTATTACAGATGATGGTCTAGAGATGGGAAGGGCACAAGTTGTTCAGGCAGAAGCAGCCTATAGAAAACCTGACATAAGAATGAATCCTATTTTACTGAAGCCTACAAGCGACAAAGGCTCGCAGGTTATTTTAAATGGTGAAGTTGTAGGTAATACAAATTCTGAGGATTATTATAAAAACAAAGAAATGTATATCCAAGAAATTATGAAGAGCTATAATTCTCTTGCAGCTGAAAATGATATCATCATTATTGAGGGGGCTGGAAGCCCGGCTGAAATAAACCTAAAAGAAATCGATTTTGTTAATATGGGAATGGCAAAAATGGCTAACGCTCCTGTTTTAATCGTAGGAGATATTGACAGAGGGGGTGTCTTTGCTTCTCTTTATGGAACATATATGCTCCAAGATGAAACAGAAAGAAAGTATATTAAAGGAAATATAATCAACAAGTTCTACGGTGATGTTAAATTACTTGAACCTGGGCTAAAAATGCTTGAAGACCTTATACCTGTTCCAACGGTTGGAGTTGTTCCATATATGCAGCTTAAAATAGATGATGAAGACAGTATATCCGATGTTCTCGAAAATAGCTCTTCTAAAGCTAATGTTGATATTGGAGTAGTAAGACTACCTAAAATATCTAATTATACGGATTTTAATGCTTTTGAAATTGTATTAGGAAGCAAAGTCAGATATATTTCAGATGCAAAAGAGTTTAATAACCCTGATTTGCTTATTTTGCCGGGTACAAAGAACACAATAGATGACTTAAAGTGGTTAAGAGATTGTGGACTTGAAGAAGAAATATTGAAGTATGCAAGTAATGGAAATCCTATATTCGGTATTTGCGGAGGCTTTCAAATGCTCTGTAAAACACTGAAGGATCCTCAAAATGTTGAGGGTGGTGGCGAGATTAGAGGTCTGGGACTTATTAATGCTCACACGATATTCAGAAAAGAAAAGATCAGAACAAGGGTTCGCGGCATTTTTGAGAACTCCGGAGGTATCTTTTCAGCACTTAACGGTTTAAGTTTCGAAGGTTACGAAATACATATGGGTATTACAGACGCATCGGGCTATTTATCAAAATTAAAGTGTTCTGACGGGCAGGAAAAAACCGACGGCATATGCCAAGATAACGTTTACGGAAGCTATGTTCATGGTATTTTTGATAATGTCGAAATTTTGACCGTTATTATTAAAGCCTTATATAAAAGGAAAGGGCTCAACTTTAACGTTCCGGTTAAAGTTGATTTAAGAACCCATAAAGAAAATGAATATAACCAATTGGCTAAAGTGCTTCGTGAAGTACTAGATATAGACTACATATACAAAATTATCAATGAAGGTATTAATTTATAGATAAAAATGTACTTTTCTAACACTAGGATAGCTTCAAAATAAAAATAACATTACTAAAAGTTAGCAAGCAGATGCAAATTTAATATAGAAAATATTATACAATGCTAATTTACTGGGACAAGGGATAATCTATAACAATTTTTATTCAGATAC
>JAEZGU010000154.1 GCA_023416855.1 Bacillota bacterium | reverse complement strand
CATGACTCCAACCATTTAATTTATCTACCATAGATGTAAAATCAGTATAATCTAAATTTAATACCCAAGGAATCAGTTCTTCTCCGGTCTCCTTCCATTCAGTAAGCATATCTAAATATTCATCTTTATAATCTATACAAGGTTTAATTAATCTCACATTATGTTCCATAACCCACCATTTAAATACTTAATTTTTCAATTGCCTGCTCTTCATTAGACAAGAAAAATATATCCTTCCCATTATTACATTCATATATAAAATCTTTTAAGCTCTTGCTTTCATAAGCAGAAAAATCTCCGATTATTGCTATTTTTACTTGATAATTTATATATTTCTGCAATACGTCACCGGCTAATTTAGTACTTAGATCAAAAAATTCTTCAGATAGTACTGACTTATTAATTATTATACGATCGCAATCCGTTTCATATCTCACAGTTGCCATTAAGTCCAATGCTGATTGAACATCATATATCAAAATTTCATCACTTTTAACATTAGCAATTTTTACATTATTTATTTTAATAACATTAATCTCCATTATTAGCTCCTCTGTTTTTTGTTATGTTATCCCTATTAGTTTGCTTCTTCTTTCCATAAGAACTACATCATGCCATATTCCATTATCCATTTTCCCAAGCTTTTCTCTTATGCCTACTATTTTGAAACCACATTTTTTGTGAAGTTCTATACTTGCAATGTTTTCACTAATGATTCCCGATTGCAATGTCCAAAAACCTTTGTCTTCCGAAACCTTTACGAGCTTGTTAAGCAGTTCTTTTCCTATACCTAATCCAATGTATTGTTTCTTTACATAAATACTGACTTCCGCTACTCCAGAATAAACAGTTCTCTTTGAATAGGGGCTAAGTGCAGCCCAACCTAATACAACATCATTGAAAATCGCGACTAATCTACATGTACTGATATGATCTTGGTTCCATTTCTCCCAAGATGGTAAATCAAATTCACTTTGAAAAGTTGCAATTTTAGTTCTTATGCCTTCAATATAAATTTCTCTAACTTGTTCCCAATGAGAAATTTCCATTTCCTTTATTTCATATTTCATAAACATCTACCCTTTATTAAGACTTTTCTTTTTATTATATATTATTTTAACATAAAAACGGAAGAATGTATTCTAATGAATTAGTAACTACGTGACCTACATTGGGCGATAAATGAATTTCTGCTGATGGGATAAGCCTCCAACCACCTAAAGAATTACCTACCATGACTGTTTTTGTAAGATTTAATGCTTCAATAACTCCTTTCATTTTGTTCCATTAACGATATAATCATATCCATCATAGCTGCCATAAAACGAATTTCACCCCATAGTGTAATGCGAACCATGTTTTCCATTTCAATAAATTGTGCCTGCACAGATGATTTGCCGTATTCCGATGGCTTACTATTCATAACACCTGTTAATGCATTCATAATTCTAATGGCATTTTCTTTTCCATCTACATTAATATCTATGACTGAAGAAGCATTTATTTTAGTGTTTAAATTAATTTGTTTAATTTGCTGTTCTTCATTACTATCACCCTCAATAAAAACACTTAGGTCATGACCGTTAATACGCCAACTCTTACCAACCTTTGATGCTCGAAGTCTTCCGTCCCGGATATATCTCTGTATTGTTTTTGGGTGTATGTCTAACATTTTTGAAATTTGCTCAACAGTATAATAGTCTTTATTCATACTTAACACTCCTTATTGTATCTTATGAGGTAATTATATGTAACAATAGGTAACGTGTCAATACTTTTTTTAATAAAGTTAGTAATAAATTACTCATTGAACTATATTAATATTGTTCATATAATAGAAATAGGATGGTTGTTTAAGTGAAGTTTAGTGATTCATAAATACTATGGTAAATTATAAGGTGGATAGAGTGAATGGAATACAATAATATAGATAAACGCAATGTTCTTGATAGTGAACCTTTTTCTTACAAAGTTTTCAAAGACAATAAGATTTTTATTTATTGGAATGGTAAGCAAGTTACCATATTAAAAGGAAAAGAAAGTGAAAGGTTTCTGGCAAAAATACAAAACGTAGATACAAAAGAAGCTCAATTGATAATGGCAAAAATAACTGGAAATTTTAAACATGGTAATGAAAAAAGCAATAAAAATAAATACTAGTAATTAATTTTATAAAATATTGTTTTACATAAGTAAATATGCCATAGGGGTAAACTATACCTCCTATGGCATATTTACTTATACAAGCTTCCTAATTACTAATTTGGTTACTCAAAATCTTTCCGTTTCTTGATATTTCCACAATGCTTCCGTTTGACCATTCTGGTTTTTTAAAAACAGGTTTACCGTTACTATCTACTTCATCACGCAAAACTACATATTTATAATTGATACCATATTTATCTTGTATATTTGCATATACTGTTAATACTTCATTAGCACTTAGTTCTACTTCATCAATAATATCCGCATTTACAAAATTTGTTGCATTATTTTCATTACTAAATTCTGATATATTAATTTTATCTTCTTTTAATGTATTCCCATTTATATCATAAATAATGCTTACAAATTCCGGAACAGAGCTATTTCTATTAGTTATTCTAAGCTCAATATTACCACCCTTATATATATGCTTGCCGTCACTATATCGTGTGCTTCCATTATAATATCCTTCTATTTGCAATAAAAATTTATTATATATATCCATATATTCCTTCAAGCTTTCTGTTTTCTGAATACCATTTTGACTGATTACTACTTTTGGTTGAAATGCTTCAAAAATATTTACATCAATAATTTTATCAAAATATGCTCCATTTTTATTTAATTTATAGCTTTCATTATTTAATTGAACATCTACTGTTAGTCCTTCTGAGTATTCCTTAGGTACAACGGTAAATTTAACAGGAACAGTTATGCTATCTTTATTAAGTGCTTCACCAAATTCTATATTATAACTATCAAGTAAGCTACTCTGTTTTTCAAGAATAGAATCAATATTAGTGTAAATATTAGATATTTCACTATTATTTCTATTTAAGCCGGACATAATTTGATGATATTGATAATCCATTGAATTTTCAAGATTATTTATTTTCATTATACTAAATACATTCATTATTATTAGTGCGATTATTATATAATTTGAATACTTCTTCATTTTTTCTGCCCTTCATTTTAGTTAATCTATCACCTTTTCAAAAATTAAACTATCTATCCATTTGTCGCCTTGAAAAATATATTGATTGTATCTTCCAACAAATTGAAAGCCATTTTTTATAAGTACAATTTGTGATCCAATATTTTGAGGTGATGTTCCTGCTTCAATTCTATGAAGCTTATGGTTAAGAGTTGCCTCTCTTAATATAAGTTTTACGGCAGAGGTAGCATAGCCATTTCCTTGATATATTTCGCCAATCCTGTAACCTAACTCAGCCTTTTTAAGAGGTTCTTGTATAACATCAGTCAGATTTACCCTTCCAACAATATTATCGTCTTTATCAAATATTAAATACATATAGATAAGTCCTTTGTCTTGCTCAGTAACTAATTCCTTAATAACTTGTACAAAAGAATCATATTGATAATATGCATCAGCTCTACCCAATCCAATATTTTTAAAATACTCTTTATTCTCCTTTTCAAACACAAATAATTTATCTGTATCCTTTTCAGTTAATAATTTTATTTTAACGGATTCCACTTCTCCACTCTCCTACATTAAATATGATTATCCAAATTCTTTAATTCATTAACTAAATTAATCCATAATGAATATGATTCATTAATTCCTTCTGAACAGCTACCTAACCTAATAACATCTAACAATTTTTTATCACATTCATATGGTTTTATATTAAATTTTTCAATATATTCAAGTGTTCTTTTTCTGCTTGGGAAAAAAGTTTTATTTATAGCAAACAATGCTTGAAGGAAATGGTCAATTGCATTATCCATCGCAAAATGATAAAATAACACATCCTTTCTTTCAACAGCACGTTGCAAATCTTCTAAATCATCAAGCTCCTCCAAATGATATTGTATAAGCATATTTGATAATTCAATTGGAAAATGAGATAATTTTCTTTTCAAGTTATATAAAAAATCACTTCTATCATACATAATATTTATGTTCTTAAACATAGCACATCTTCCTACCGGATAATAATAATTGTCTAATTTATCCGGGTACTCGCCATTTAATATAGCTTCTACATTAGTTAAGGTTTCACTTACAGAAAAATACATTAACCAAGTTTCAATATCATTAATTAGTGCGAAATCCCCTGTTCCCCAATGTCCTTCTTCAAAAACATTTATTTTGCTTTCCTGAATCTGTTCGCCCATAAAATCTATTATCGCTTGTCTTTTTTCTTTATCAGGTATACTATCACAATAAATGAAAATATCTATGTCCCCTTCTCCTGCTTGTGGAAGAGGTGTTATACTACCGCTTATTCCTATTGATTGCACTTCATTCATCTCTGAAAGCTTATCTATTAATTTATCTAAAATGTTCTCAGTATCATAATTCATAGTTGGCCTCCACTTATATGTACATAATAAATTCTTCATTTGCATACTTGCTCATTGTGTCACCTCAAATTCTTGTTCTATCTCTTTTCTAAAAAAGCAGGTGTAATTCCACCTGCTATAAATAATTTATGTCATTTGTAAATAAAGTTTCAAATAGTCATTAGATGTTACATCTCTCTTCTGCCTTCCATTGCACGCATTAAGGTTACTTCATCTGCGTATTCTATGTCCCCACCTACGGGGATGCCATGAGCTATACGTGTTGTTTTAATACCCATTGGTTTTATGAGACGTGATATGTAAACAGCGGTCGCTTCTCCTTCAATTGTTGGATTGGTTGCAAGTATAACTTCTGTAACATCTGAATTTAACCTGCTTATTAAACTTTTTATATTTATATCGTCTGGTCCGATTCCATCAAGAGGTGATATTGTGCCATGCAACACATGATAAACGCCTTTAAATTCTTTAGTACGTTCCATCGCAGACATATCTCTAACATCCTCTACTACACAAATGGTTGAATTGTCACGCTTAATGTTACCACAAATACTGCATATATCTCCTTCTGATAAATTACCACATGTCTTACAATGCTTCGTTAATTTTTTTGCATTTACAATTGCTTTAGCAAGCTCTACAACATCATTACCCTTCATGTCCAAAATATGAAAAGCAAGACGTTGAGCTGACTTTCTCCCAATACCGGGAAGCTTAGCAAGCTCTTCTATTAGC
>JAEZGU010000150.1 GCA_023416855.1 Bacillota bacterium | reverse complement strand
ACCAAAGCATGAGCCAAATAATAACATCAACAACGACAATAATCGGTGTATTAATAATGATGTTGTCAATATCATGGCAAATGACTATTGCAGCATTGTTAATATTGCCTTTATCAATGATAATAGTTATGGCAATAATTAAAAAATCACAAAAATTCTTTAAAGCACAACAAGAATCATTAGGTAAAGTAAACGGTCATATTGAGGAAGTATATGGTGGACATAATATTATGAAGGCTTTTAATGCGGAAGAAGAAATGATTTCCGAATTTAGAGAAATAAATGACGAGCTTTATAATTCTGCTTGGAAATCTCAATTTCTATCAGGCATGATGATGCCAATGATGGTATTTATAGGTAACATAGGTTATGTAGCTGTATCTATTTTAGGAGGATATTTTGCTATTAGAAAAACAATAGAGGTTGGAGATATTTTATCATTCATCCAATATATTAGAAGCTTTACTCAGCCAATATCACAGGTTGCACAGATAAGCAACGTCTTACAGTCTACAATTGCGGCTTCCGAAAGAGTATTCAAGTTTCTAGAAGAAAAGGAAGAAACCTTGGAAACAGAGACACCTCTTAAATTAGAAAATGTTGATGGAAAAGTTACATTTAAACATGTAAAGTTTGGTTATAATGAAGATAATATGATAATAAAAGATTTTTCTGCAGATATAAAACCTGGCCAAAAGGTTGCCATTGTTGGACCTACAGGAGCGGGTAAAACTACAATAGTAAAATTATTGATGAGATTTTATAACTTAAATGATGGTAAGATATTATTGGATGGGCATGATATAAATGACTTTACAAGAGAAGATTTAAGAAGCAACTTTGGCATGGTTCTTCAAGATACATGGCTTTTCAGCGGAACTATAATGGAAAATATAAGATATGGAAGATTAGATGCTACTGATGAAGAGGTCGTTAGTGCTGCTAAATCAGCTCACGCTCACAGATTTATCAAAACCTTGCCCGATGGCTATAACATGGTTATAAATGAAGAAGCAAATAATATATCTCAAGGACAGAAACAACTTTTGACAATTGCAAGAGCAATCCTTTCTGATCCTAAAGTTCTAATATTGGATGAAGCAACGTCTTCGGTTGATACAAGAACAGAAATCTTGATACAAAAAGCAATGGAAAATTTAATGAAAGGCAGGACTTCATTTATTATTGCTCATAGACTATCAACAATACGTGATGCAGATCTAATTTTAGTAATGAAGGATGGAGATATTGTAGAGCAAGGAAACCATAAAGAGCTTATTTCAATGAATGGTTTCTATGCTGAATTATATAATAGTCAATTTGCTGCATAATCAAAAAATTGAGGCGTCCCATTAATGGAACGCCCCTTTTTTAATGATTTTTAATTTTCCTCATTTCAATGATAATTGCCTCTAAGACTGCACCGCCGATTGCTCGTGCTTTATCTGAAATTGTGTAACAATTTTTTATTTGCTCAATTCTAGGGTCAACATCTCCTATTTTCATTCCCTTTGTTACATGTGTACCTTCTCTAATAATACCTCGTAAAATTCCATCGATTTTTGAGGTTATGCATTGTCCGTTTACAGACCCTATTATATCTCCTGACTTTAATACATCACCAATTTCGTGATTTAAGTTTATTGTTCCATCCTCAGGTGAGTATAAGACTCTTTCTGTTGTATATCCGGCAATATTTCCTGGCATTCCAGTATTTGGCTCTGAAAAGCCTTCGAATATTAATCTTCCCAGATTGTGACCACGATTACTTTCTATTACAACACTTACATCTTTACCCGCTTCAAACCCTGGTCCAATTCCTACAGTAATAGGAGCTATATTCTTATGCATTCCTGTGTTCTTTTTAGCAATTATTGCGTCAACAACAGCAATAGGATTAAATTTCTCTATGTATTCTTCTTTTGAATCTACAATTACAGGAACAAAATCATTTGCCCATGCATGGTATATTTCCACAATGTTTTTTACAAGGACAGAGGTTATTCCCTCTAATTCCATCTTTCCTTCATAAACTGCCTCTGAGAAACACACGGTTCTTCTAATAGATGTAGGATGCTCCATTTCTAAAACTAGTACTCTAAAGCCTGTTCTATGCAGCTTCTGTATAATCCCTGAAGCTATGTCGCCACCACTTTTTACTATTACTACCTCACCATTCATTTAATCACCTTCTTTATTACAAACCTTTATATAATCATCCATGGTATCAATATCAATGTGTTCATTTAACGAATTTATATGTACTTTAATTATTTTATTTAAATTGTCTTTTATTATAATTTTACCACCAGTATCTCCTTCTAATTTAAGTAACTGTTCTTTTAAAATCTTAGGAAAAATAACTGGGCTTCCATTAATATTATTATAGTATGGCACAACAATATTATATGGATTTTTTTCAAATATCTTTACAAGCTCTATTATAGTTTCTTTAGAGATAAATGGCTGGTCAGCTGTAAAAAACATATAACCATTTACATTTCCGGAATTCTCAATTCCAAGCTTTATGGATTCACTTTGACCTAAATGTGATGTTTCATTCATGACTGCTTTATATCCAAATTCTTTGGCTTTTGCAAATATAGTATCATCTTTGGCTACAACAATGACTTCTTGAAAGCAGAAACTGCACTTATTAATTGTTTCAAAAATATATTCAA
>JAEZGU010000072.1 GCA_023416855.1 Bacillota bacterium | reverse complement strand
CTTTCAGGAGCAGCAGCTGTCACAAGAATTACGTCGCAATCACCGATATCCTCATAATCAGCTGCTATAACTTTTGTATTTGAAAAAGGCATCAGAGCATGTTCCATATCCATAGCATGGTGAGTAATTACATTTTTCCTTCTTCCTAACAGCTTTATTTCTTCAAATATTCCCTTCTGAGCAGTTAAAAAGGCTGTTGTTGAGCCAAGAAGTCCACTTCCTCCAATAATAGCTAGTTTCATTATTGTCTCCATTTAATTTTTTGGTTTTTTATATATAAGATACGAAATCGCCATGCTTATAACTGGGCATATGTAACAAAGCGCTGCATATGGAGCATATTGTGCAGCTGTTATTCCCATAATAGGCTTTATTAAAAATGAATTTATGTTCCACGGCATAAGCGGTGCTAAAATAATTCCTGTATCTGATATTGTCCTTGATAAAACAGTTGTATCCAATTCTAAATCTTTGTATTTATTTTGAAGAACCTTACTTGGAAGTATTATTCCTGCAGTTTGATCACAGGTTGCGACAGTAAGAAGCGTGCTCATTAAACCCGTACGCCAAACCAAAGACATCTTTGTATTAATTCCTTTAACTAACTTTTCAATTAAAGGCATTAATATGTTACCCTTTTCAAACAATTGTACAAGAACATATGCACTAATAACAATACTAATTGCTTCAATCATAGAAACCATTCCACCACTTACAAGAAGCTTGTTCAATTCTTGTGAAGGTGTATTTCCATGGTATCCAAATAAAATTGCTTTTATTATTCCTTCGATAGTTGCTCCTTGAAAAGCTATGCTAAGTACGGAGCCAATACCAATTCCTATTGAAAATGTCTTTATAGCATTCATACCTGAAATAGATAAGCCTAAAATAATTACTGGCAAAATCAACAAAAATGGCGATGTATTAAATCCTGATGCTATTGCCTCTTTATATAAAAGAAGATTGCTGTAATCACCTGATGTGTATTTCATTCCAACTAAATAATAAACAACAGCTGTTATAATTATTGTTGGAACTAATGTAACGACCATGGTTTTGAAAATTTCCTTATAGCTTTTGTTAGTTGTTGTCATTAATAAATTTATTAAACCAGATAAAGGAGATATTTTATCTGCAATGAATGCCCCTGAAACCAGCATGCCAACAACTAAATTTTGAGGAATACCAAGTCCCATTCCAATACCGCTCAATGAAATTCCAACTGTTGACATAGTTCCAATAGCTGTTCCCATAAACAATGAAACTGCAGACATGATTAAAAATGCAGCAAATAAAAAGTTAACACCCTCCATGTAACTAAATCCATAGTACATAATAGTTGGAACAACTCCCGATGACAGCCATATTGATGTTGTTGCACCTATGAATAAAATTACTATTATTAAATTTTTTATTTCAAGAACTGATTTTATTGTTGTATTCAATAAATCATGAAGCTTGTATCCGCTTTTAACCATTACTGCAGAAGTAAATATAATACCTAAAAGAAAGCCAAAGTACAAAGGTATCGACATTATAATTGAGCCAATAATGAATCCAAGGCTAACTAACATTACAGCTACTGGATTAAGTGCCAGCTTTTTATCTTCCACATTACACCTCAATAATCAATTATACGAACAAGAAATAAATAATTGGTAAAAATATTGCAGGTAGCATATTTCCTACCTTAATACGTTTAATTTCAAGAAAGTTAAGACCTATTGCCATAATTAAAACACCGCCTATGGCAGTCATCTCTGTAACCACAGCATCGCTTAACAATGTTTGCATAAATTGCGCTAACAAGGTAATAGAGCCTTGATATATTAATACGCTTATACCAGATAATATAACACCAAATCCCATGGATACGGCCATTGTAATTGACATTATAAAATCAAGAAGCGATTTAGAAAAAAGTATTTCATGATTACCTGTTAATCCACTTTGTATAGCTCCTAAAATTGACATAGAGCCTACACAGTATAAAAGAGTGCATGTTACAAAGCCAAGCGTAATATTGCTATCTTTATTTTTTAATTTACTCTGTACATATGAGCCAAGGTTGTCCAACCTTTCTTCAATTTTTAATAATTCACCTATACCTGATCCAATTATTACTGACATTATTAGAAGTGTCAGATCTTCTCCTACTAAGCTTAGTTTAATACCTAAAGCTATTACAGCTAGTCCAGATGCTTTAAGCAGTGCATCCGTAAGTCTTTGCGGAAAAACATTTTTAAAAAATATACCTATGAATCCTCCAATTACTACTGCCAATGAGTTTACGATTGTCCCTAACATACAGCCCTCTCTTAATAATTTTCTATAAATTTCTTTATTTCCAATGATGCTTTATAAGCTTCATTTTTTGAAGCCAGTCCTTCTTCTACTACATCATTGACTGCCTCTTTTAAAGAATAATCGTTATGATATATTTTGTCAAATAAAATTCCATGAATGCTTACTTTAGCGCTAGATTCCTCTATTTCCTTATAATCATTGTTGTAACCAACAATTACATATTCTCCTCTTTCTACATCTTCATGATTGTTGAGTTGCTCCAATACACTATCAACATTACCATAAAACGTGTTTTCATGGAGCTTTGTAAGCTCTTTACAAACACATAAAGTTGTATTTGGCATATGTTCTTTAATATTTTCCACTAAATTGATTATACGTTTTGGTGATTCATAAATCACAAAGGTTTTAATTGAATTTTCCTTCACTTTTTTTAAAGCTTCTTCTAATTCACTCTTCTTTCTAGGCTTGAATCCATAGAATGCAAATTGATATGTATCTATACCTGCAATTGAAAGAGCTATGGTAACAGCAGAAGCTCCAGCCAAACCAATTACTTCAATACCAGCTTCCCTTGCACTTTTAACAAGTTCATAGCCAGGGTCTGATATGCATGGGGTACCTGCATCAGTTACCAATGAAACATTCTTATTATCTTGAAGAATTTCACTTATGATTTCCTGACTTCTGCTTTTCTCGTTAAATTTATGGTAAGAAATGAGTCTAGCTTTAATCTCAAAATAATTTAACAGCTTTTGAGTGTGTCTTGTATCCTCAGCTAAAATCAAATCACTTTCCTTCAATGTTTCAATTGCTCTTTCTGTCATATCGCTTAAATTGCCTATAGGTGTTGGTACTATGAATAACTTACTCATTTTTTCTCCTTGCCAGTGCAAATTTTATTTCAGTATATGTTATTTCTGGCGGCAGAGCTTCCTTTATAGGTTTAAGCTTATCACCGCCAATTTGACTATACGCTTCTACAATCAATCTTTCTGTTTCTTCCGATACAAAATGCCTATAATTAATTTCATATCCAAGTTTAGCACAATCTAAAAGATGATTTTCAACAGTTATTGTTGACAAACCTCTTAACTTGGCTATTTCAACCACTGTTTGTCCTTCCTGATATAATTTATAGGTTACTGTTTTTGTATCTTCTTTTTTTGAATTACTATTTTCTTTTTCTTTTTTTTCCGTAATTTCTTCTGTTCTTGCCATTGCTTGTATTTTAATATCTTCTAAATTTATGTTGTTATTATTTATATATTCTTTAATACTATCCATAAACTTGCTGCCATATTTCTCAG
>JAEZGU010000031.1 GCA_023416855.1 Bacillota bacterium | reverse complement strand
CTGAGAAGAAATTCAATAATCCTCTCAGCTTTTGTTGTATCAACAATAAACCCCCGGCTATGCCGGGGGAGACAAAAAGCTTTAGATACAAGTAGAAAAAGAAAACCTCCAATGAAAAAACAATGTAGGTTTGACAATCATACTAAAATCTGAAGCGGGTCCAATTGGATAAGAATACTTTATCACACACAACATGGGAATGCAAATATCATTTAATATTTGCGCCTAAGTACAGAAGACAAATAATATATGGAAAGATAAAGCAAGATGTAGGAAAAATATTATTAATCTAATGATGGTAGCAATGTCGTAATTTTTAAAACATGAAGGTTAGTATTACATGTGCTTTTAAGATTTAATTTTAGAGAAAGAAGTGTTAAATAAAAATTTACATATTTCTTTTATAGTGCATTGCATTCTTGTTTTGTATTATTTAGTAAATATTTATGAAATATTATTAATATATTGACATATATATTAATAATAATATAATATATATATGAATTATAATTATCGGAGGTGTTTTTAAATGGTGGAGTCTAAACATGATAAATTTCTCAGAATTGCAGAAGCGCGTACAAATAAAATTATTGATATGATTAGATTGCTGGGAAATTGTTCAAACAAATCAACATATGAATATGATGAAACCGATGTAAAAAAAATATTCTTTACTCTTGAACAAGAGTTGAAAAACTGTAAAAGTAAATTTCATGATTCAGGAGAAAAAGAAAACAAATTTACGTTGAGGTGAGTAGCATGAACATTGCATGGAATTTTCCTAATAATGGTTGTGGTCAAACAAGAGGTATCTCGGATGCCGGTATCGAAACATTTACAGGAACTGAAATCCAATCTTTAGCAAGAGAAATATGTCAAAACTCATTGGATGCTGCCATAGATGGTTCCTCATTGGAGGTGGTTTTAGAATTTGAACGTTATATAATTCAATCAAAAGATATACCTGGCTATGAAACATATAAAAATAAACTATATAAAGCATATAATTACTGGTCAAATAGGAAAAGTGAAAAAACAACTGCATATCTAAAAAAAGCAATAAGGGCAATAGAAAAACCAACCACATTTGTACTAAGAATAAGTGATTACAACACTACTGGGCTAGCTGATCCTTATGGAGATAGTGATGATGGTTGGAATGCACTAACAAAAATTGATGGTGGTGCAACAAAAACTGGTGATAAAGCGGGTGCTTTTGGAATTGGGAAAAATGCACCTTTTTGTAATTCGGATTATAGATTGGTTTTTTATAGAACGCTAAATGTTGAAAATGAATTAGCAGCTCAAGGTGTTTCAAGGTTTATTTCATTCCCTGAAGATGAAAAGGATACACTCCGTACGATGACCACAGGATTTGGTTATTATGGTGATATTGATGGTAATTTACCAGTAGAAGCTATTAAAGAGTTAGATTGTTTACAAAGTAGAACTTTAGTAGGTACTGATGTGTTTGTTTATGGCTTTAATGCAGCAGTAACATGGGAAGACGATATAACCTGTGAAATGTTAGAAAATTTTCTTATGGCAATTTATAAAAATAAACTCACAGTATATATCAACTCTAAAATAATTAATGCTACCAATCTGCCAAAGCTTATGGAACGTTATAACACAAAAGTGAGACAAGCATATTGCTATTATAAAGTTTTATCTAATCCTGAAACTAAGGTGTTTACAAAAGATTTTCATGGCTTAGGTACATTAAAGCTTAGTGTTCTTGTTGATTTAGAAGATAAGTTAAATAGAAAAGTACTTGTTACTCGTACATCTGGGATGAAATTATTGACAATAGGAAATATATCTCGATTAATTTCTTTTTCGGGTGTTTTAGAAATGCAAGGAAAAGAGTTAAATGAGTATTTTAGAGAAATGGAAACTCCTTCACATGATAAATGGGTTCCAAGCAGATATACAAAAGATCCTACCCAGCCAAAAGAATATCATGATGAGTTGAAACAGTGCGTTAGGGATATGATTCTATGTTTAGGTGAATATTCTAGTGATGAAGAAATAGAAGTAGAAGGACTTAGTAGTGTTCTTCAGAATGAGTCCACATCGTCAACTCAACATGGCGATAATAAAAAAGAAGATTTACAAGATACAATTGGAGATATTTTAATTCAACCAAGAACAACGTCTCAAAGTAAACCTAAAGGTCTATTTCATGGCAACGAAGGTGAAGGGCAATCGAAGAATATTTATATTCAAGGAAAAATTGGACAAGGTGGTTTTTCAGCAGTAAGAAGTTTAGGGGGCAACCGTCATAGAACAAAAAAAGATATACATATAGGCAAGGCTTCAAAAGATGGTCGAGATACTGTTCATGAAAAATATAGTGGTGATACCTATCAAGTATTAAAAAATATTCGTATAGTGAAGATTGCAAAAGATAAATACAGAGCATCGTTCGAAGTACCAAGAGATGTTCAAGCTGGTCATATAGAAATAGTTACAGTAGGTGAAAATGGTATATCCAACAAATTATATGTTAAATCAGCTACTGGCATTTCTGCTTGTGATGATATAAAATGCAGTTTAATTGGAATAAGTTTTTCTAATCTCAAAGGCAATGAAAAGGTAATTATTGAATTTTCCTTGGTTGATTCAAGAGATTATGCTATGGAGGTAAATGTATATGAACATAACTAAAAGACTATATACTTACCCAATTCTAAGCGAAGAAAAAAATGATTATAATTCATCAGTTTTTGATGTTGATTTTCAATATAGAATGAGTGGTGTTAATAATTTACAACTTGAATTTAAAATAACACTAGATAACGAAGAACTTCGAAATCTAATTATTGATGGTAAAACAGAATATGTAATTCATATAGAGTGTTCAAATACGGCATTTAGGACAACACTTCATTCAATAACTGAACAAACTAGCATAGATATACCTGCGGGTAGAATTAATGGGAAATTAGAAATTATTGCATTGATCATTTTAAAAGAAAACATTAAACACTTTATTAATTCTGATTGGAATAATGATTATGACGGTATTTCATTTGATTTAGCAAAAGGAAGCATACTTGGGTACAAAAATTTACCAGCATTAGATATTGTAAAAAACTATGAAGAATTAACAACTGCAAGCTCAATTTTTAGGGTTTATAAGCGCATTACTACTGAAGAAAAGCCTATGAATGTCGATATAGACTCTAATCAAATCAAAATTGGTCTAGGAACACAAGAATTTGAAACATACTCTCGCTTTTGTAAGAAAATACAGTTTCAACCAATATTGAATTCAATGATAGTTTTCCCCGCTTTAGTATATGTATTTGAGGAACTAAAACAAGAAACTGGAATAGAAGCAAATGAAGGAAAAGCATGGTATATTGCTTTGAATAAAGCTTATGAAAAAAGAGGGATAAATTTTATAGATGAAATAAAAGATGAGTTAAAATCATCTGTTCAATTGGCTCAAGAGGCAATGGAGTTACCAATAAGCAAAGCATTATCGATGTTCACTGAATTATTTGAGAATATGGAAGATGAGGAGTCTATTTAAAATGAAAATATATTTTATGAAAAAAGAGGCGATAGATATCCTTAAAGATAATCTTGATTTATTATACAATAAGTATTTTACTGAAAAAGATAATGAGTGGCTTTGGACAGTATGTGGTGGGAACCCATTTATAGAATACAAAGATGTGCCTAATTTTCAACTCTCTGCTCTGGATTCCGATATGACAATTGGTGAAGTTGAATTTAATAATTGTAAAATATTATATAAGAATCTTTCATTTTTAAATGAGTCACAAGCAAGTGATGAAAGATTGTGGGCGGGTTTATGTCATTCTGTATTCTATAATTATGTTCGAGAAAGATGGGATTATCATAAAAAACAACCTAGAACTCAAAAAGAGGCTGTTTCCAATATAAAATCACGCTTTTTCTTTTCTGGTGGAACACGTGCTGGACTATATAGAAACACACTTGCCAAATGCTGGTGGGTTGGAAGAAACACTTATGATGCGTCTTGCTCAAACCATTTTGAAAAACTTGATATAATTGGAAGCAATGATATCAGCAGTAAAATATCTGATATTTTTTACAGCAATAATTTTTCATCAAATCCTACGATTCTAGGAGGAATTGTTAATGGAATTAAGTATTTTAAAGATGAGGGAGTTCAAATTTCACTAAAAGAACACATTAGGCCCTCTTTACAATTATTAAATGCTGTAGGTGGCGGTTTGATACTTGACTGCTTAAGCGAAGATGATATTGCAGAAATAATCATAGAAAATATATATGCAATTATCCAGGGAGATGAACAAGGTATTGTATCTAATGATCCTGATGATGAAAATGATGATAGTGTCATCGAAAATAGTGACAGTAATAATGAAAAGGATTTGTATATAGTGTTAGGAAATAAGGTTACTGTTTTTATACCTCAAACAAATGAAACTAAAATAATTAAGGCAGATTACCTTCCTGAAACTAATAGGTTTCCGCCATTAGTTAAAATGCTATTGGGTAAATATATTGGAGACGAGGCTGAATTCCAAGGTAAAACGTATCAAATAAAAAAAATTCACTAAGAAACTAAATATACATTTATTGAATACATTTTTTTGTCAAGGATTGAAAATTGGCCTATAATCCCTTTGACAATACATCATAAATCAATCTGATTGATATGTACCCAATAACCGTGAAACCGTTGACATGTATCCACATACGCCGCACGTTGAGAGTATAATTCTGATGACGTATTGTGGTTCGGAGGGGGAATAATAGGGTTTGACCACAACATATAGTGGGTTGAGGGTGAAAATTGGGTCAAAAATCGGTGGAAAAACACCGTTTTTTGACCCTTTAAAATAGGCTATTTGACAGATGACATTGAGGAATTAGAGAATTGATAAGATAAAAGCGACAAATAGGGTTGTAAAGGGTAATTTAATAACCCAATTTTATAATCCAATTTATAAAGAATGTATATTATTTAATTGTGATGTATAGCACTAATGTCTATTCACAATGAGGCTAACTAAAAGTAAAGTGACCTAAGAATGAAGTTAAGTTTAAAAAAATATATACATTAATATGTAATTTTTAATAGATGAATATGTTGGCTTACCTTATTGAATTATAATCTAAGTCTGTAAAATATAACAAGAGACTCTATGTAAGATGTAACTATGTTATTTTGATAATTTTTTCTTCAAACATTTTCATAATCTAGTTATATAATTTATGAAAAACACTCCATAAGTGCTATAATACTACCTTGTATTTTCTATAATTTTTAGAATATATAATATTTATTCTATTTCTTCTAACAGCTTAAATTTTGTTGCAAGTGCAACAAGGTTGTGGTAAAATTTATTTATAAATTTTTATTGTATTTGCAACAAAATATATTTTAAAGGGGTTTATTATGACAGAAATTCTTCGTGAGATAGGAATGATAGCAAGGGCATTAGATTCTATAAGTAATATAGAATTTAAAGAATATGACCTTACAAAAGGGCAGTATTTGTACCTTGTGAGAATATATGAAAATCCAGGAATAATTCAAGAAAAATTATCTGATATGATAAAAGTAGATAGAACAACAGTATCCCGTGCCTTAAAGAAATTGGAGGTTAATGGATTTATTGAAAAGAAGACAGATAAGACTAATAAAAAAATCAATAAACTTTTTCCAACAGAGAAGGGTGAAAATACTTATCATTTTATTAAAAGAGAACATGACTATTCCAATACTGTAGCATTAGAAGGATTTTCAGAAGAGGAAATGGAAATAATCTCTAACCTTCTTCAAAGAGTAAGAAAAAACATAGAAAAAGATTGGGATTTTGTGAAAAAAGGAAACAAAAGAAATTATTGATTATACAAAGGGGTGATTTAATTAAATGACTATAAATATAAAAAAGTGTAATGTTGAAGATTTGCCTAAACTTCTAGAAATTAGTTATGAAACATTTAATGAGACATTTAAGAATCAGAATTCTCCAGAAAATATAAAAGCTTATCTAGAAAGGGCATTTAACTTGAAACAATTAGAAAAAGAATTATCCAATATTTCTTCACAATTCTTTTTCGTATATTTAAATAATGAAGTCGCTGGATATTTAAAAATCAATATAAATGATGCTCAATC
>JAEZGU010000327.1 GCA_023416855.1 Bacillota bacterium | reverse complement strand
AGCTTCAATTATTTTATCCAGATTTGCTCCCAAGGCATAGGCTGCTCCAAGTGCACCTAATGAATTTAGCACGCTAAACTTGCCTGGTGTGTTTACATGTGCCTTTTTAACAGTTCCAAGAACATTTAAATCAAATGAAGTCCCCTTCATTGTTGTTTTCAAATTTGAAGCCTTAATGTCAGCTTCGTTATCAATACCAATAGAAATGGCTTTTATACCTTCCTCTTTCAATTCCTTGTAAAGTCTATTCCCAAATGAATCATCCACATTAATGATATTACTTGTTTTTGTAAGATGAAAAAGCTTTTTCTTTGCCTGATAATAATTTTCCATTGTCTTATGAAAATCAAGGTGATCTCGGGTTAGATTTGTAAATATTCCCACATCAATACAAACATCATCTACTCTATTCAGTTCAAGAGCATGGGATGATACCTCCATAAAGCAATGTTCTATATTTTTATCCACCATCATGGCAAAATATTTTTGCAAATCAGTTGCTTCAGGTGTTGTATTGTCAACCTTTATTTTTTCTCCATCTATAAGCACACCTATTGTTCCTATTATTCCTGATTTCTCTCCAATATAAACATAAATTCCATTTAATAAATATGTAGTGCTGGTTTTGCCGTTTGTTCCGGTTACTCCAGCGATATTAATTTTTTCTGACGGCTTTCCGTATAAAATATTTGCTGCAGGAGCCATGGATTCTCTTGGTTCTTTAACTACAATAAAGTTTCCCTTGTTTGATGCACCATCAGGGACATTTTGGCATATTACAGCTGATGCTCCGTTTTTTAATGCATCCATAATATATTTATGTCCATCTGCCGTAAAACCTTTTATAGCAACAAACACATCTCCGTATTTTATCTTTCTTGAATCGTTTGTTATGCCCTTTAATTCAACATTCTCATCACCTGAAAAACTTATGTACTCTATTTGTTTTAGAAGACTTTTTATATCCATATTATTGCTCCCTTAATTAATTGTATGATATTATATGCAATTTTATCATATTTAAAATTTGAATACAATAAATCTGTTTTGTTAAAATTTGAAAAAAGGAACGCAATTAATGCGTTCCGCCTTGTAAAGTTTTTTGTTTTGTCATTGAGGCGAAAATTGCCCTATTTTTAATTTAATATCAATGTTACCATTGAATGCTTAACAACCTTCTCTCCTGCTTTCGGGAACTGAGCTTTAACCTTTCTTTCAGCTTCAACTTCTATTTCTATGTTGCTTTCTAGACCTGCTTTTATTAATTTGTCAGTTGCTTCAGCAATTGTAAGGCCTAATAAATCAGGTACCTCAACAGTCTGTGCTTCAACCTTGCCTAATTCTTCTTCTGTATAAACAGGTTCAACATCATAGTATTTCATTATATTTTCTAAAAGGTCTGCTGCAACAGGTCCTGCAACAATGCTTCCGTAATATCCAATGCTTCTGTCTGGCTCGTCAACTATAACAAGTGCAACTGCTTTTGGATTATCTACTGGTGCCACACCAATGAATGATGACATGAATTTTCCATCAACATATCTTCCGTCTATAACCTTTTGCGCTGTACCTGATTTTCCTCCAATTCTATAACCAGGTCTGTAGGCTTGCTTTGTTCCTGCTTCTGCAGAATCCTTCATTATAGAAAGCATTATTTTAGATGTTTCTTCTGATATAACTCTTCTTCGTACCACAGGCTCAAAGTTCTTTTCAACATTTCCGTCTTCATCTATGAGCTGCTTTACAATTCTCGGCTGCATTAAATTGCCTCCATTTGTAATGGCGGATACTGCGGTTATAAGCTGTATAGGAGATACTGCAACTCCTTGGCCAAAGGCCTGAGTAACAACATCCACATCCTTCATGTTAATAGGTTCCTTTAACAGACCTAAAGCTTCACCATTTAGCATTATGCCTGATTGTTCTTCTAAACCGAAAGCTTTTAAATATTTATAAAATGGATCCTTACCAATATCAAGTCCAATTTCAGCTAATGCGTCATTGCATGAATTTTGAATTGCTTCAGACAATGTCTGTAGCCCGTGGGGTCTATAATATCTCCAGCATTTAATGTTATTGCTAGTAATTTGTCTTACATAGCCATCACAGAAATATGTAGAATTTACTGTGGCTGCATTTTCTTCAAGAGCAATTGCAGTGGTTAAAAGTTTGAAGGTGGAGCCTGGTTCATATATATCATTTACAGCAGGGTTTCTCCACATGTCAAACCATGCTTTTTGAAGTTCCTCGTTAGGCAATGTTGCCCATTCCTGCTGTATCGTTTCATCTATAGGCACCTTTGGGTCATTTGGATCATAGTCTGGCTTGGATGCCATTCCAAGTATGTCTCCGTTATTTGGATCCATAACAATTATTGTTGCTCTTTTGGCGTTATAATCCTTCAAAACCTTTTGTGCTGCTGATTCAGCATAGTGCTGTACAACCTCATCAATTGTGAGCACTACTCCTAGTCCATCCTTTGGCTCGTAATATTCATTATAGCCAAAGGGAAGCTCTCGGCCGTAGGCATCTGTATTTACAACTGTTCTTCCAGGAATACCAGTTAAATATTCATTGTATGTTGCTTCTACTCCATAAAGTCCATCTTGGTCAATATTTGTAAAAC
>JAEZGU010000317.1 GCA_023416855.1 Bacillota bacterium | reverse complement strand
GTCTAATACAATTAAAATCGCTCTATTTATCATAATTAAGTCTCCTTTGTTTTTCATTTATTACGTTTAACAATGTTATAATTGTTCTACTATTGTTAATTATACTCTTGGAAATGCTTTTTTAAACACTTCTAATGATTTAAATTCTACGCTGCTTAAATAATTTTGTGCTGCCGCTAAGCTGTTTAGCCCCATTAATTCTTGTATAGTGCCTAAATCTGCTCCATGTGATAAAAGATGCACAGCAAAAGAATTTCTAAGGATTTGAGGAGATAACTCTTTATTTAAATTTAATTTTTTTTCGTAAAATTTTAGCATCTTCCAAATACCTTGTCTTGAAATAGGATCACCAGAAATATTAACAAACAAAAATTCATTTTCTTCACTGCACCTTATGTGCCTGAATTTGCTTATATAATTATCAATAGCATTTCTTGAATATTGGCTTAAAGGTACAATACGCTTTTTATCCCCTTCTATACTAATAATATTTGCATTTAAATTTAAATCGTTTATTTTAATGTTTATTAGTTCGGTAACTTTTATACCGGATGAATACAACAATTCAAGTATAGCACTATCTCTTGCTCCCTTAAAAGTATTAACATCAGGAAGCTCTAACAGTGAATTAACCTCTTTTTCAGATAATACTGAAGGTATCTTTTTAATCTGTTTTGGACTGTGAATGCTCATAGCAGGGTTATCCGCAATAAGTTTGTCCCTTTTTAGATAATCAAAAAAATTCTTTAAAGTAGAAACAGTTCTCGCAATAGTTGAAGAGCTTTTGCCTGACTTTTGAAGATTAACTAAATATGTTAGTATTTGAGCTTTTTTTGTATTTTCTAAATCTATGCTATATTCTAAACTTATGTAATTACTAAAACTGTTAATGTCATAAATGTATGATGCAATAGTATTAGCGCTTAAATTTTTTGACTTAAGATATTCTTTGTAATTTTCAATATTTTTATCCATTATTTCACCAACAATCTGCTTAATATTAGTATATAATAACTATAACCTATGCTGTAGATAGTTACAATCAAAAGATATATTAAGGATAGTTTAATATAACTGGATATAATTATATCAAATTTTCGTGAAATTTGCTCTAAATTTTTTGTCTTTTTTGTGTATTTAGATATTGTACTTGAAATAAATGTAAAATAAAAGAGAAGTGGGAAAAATATGAAGTAATCTGTAAAAGTTAGAACAAAATATAAAGTATCCATCTTTAATGTTCGTATCAAATATATTATTGATAGGCCATAATATACAGTTATTAATCCAAATAGACCATTGATAATTTTACTTTGTCCAATAATAGTTAATAGCATTATGGCAATAAAATATATTAAATTTCTTTTTATAGTAACAAAAAAAATATCACTTAAGTTCATGGAACTTATACTTTCATAGTTTATATTTGTAATACTACCTTGACCGGTTATTATATATATAAATGATGAAAGTATCAGCGATATAATAAATATTGCCAATAGAAATAAAAATCTTTTGTTCTCTGATAAAACTAATTTCTTTAGTGTATTATTCATTAAAAAACCTCCTGAAAGCTTTATACAATATATGCTATTTCAAGAGGTTTAATACTGTATTATTTATTTATTTATCCAATGAAGTACACCAATAATTGTTTTGCTGTCTAATATTCTTCCTGTTTCTAACATCTTTATTGCGTCGTCTTTACTTACTGTAATAGTCTCAATACATTCATCTTCATCAAAATTAGTAGATGTATATAACAAATCTTCTGCTTTAAACAAATAGATTTTTTCGTTTGTAAAACCAGGAGAAGAATAAAATTCGCAGATTTGCTTTACTTTTTTAGCTTCGTATCCGGTTTCTTCTTTTAACTCCCTAATAGCTCCTTCTACAGGTACTTCAGCAATGTTCAATATTCCTGCAGGTATTTCATATAAAAAGTCTTCCACTGCTTTCCTAAATTGTTTTACAAGCAATATTTCATCTTCTTCATTAATTGCTAAAATGGCAGCTACGTTTCTATGTTCTACTATTTCACGTTTAGTGTATTTTTGATTATCAAGCTCAACTGTATCTACTCTTTAATTTATTATTTTACCTTCAAATATTTTTTCACTTTTTACTGTTATTTCAGTGTTCAAAATTGCCTCCTATATTTCTTGCAATTTTCTATTTTCTTTTGCAAATTTGTTACTATCGTGCTTGCTTATTGTAATAATAATAAATGTTTTTGTCAAGCTTAATTATGCCCTAACCCCATTTTTACGACCAAAGGGAGAGAAAAATGGCTGTAGGTCAAATAAATTGGTGAATTAGCCTGTTTACTGAATATGTACTAAGTAATTGAAAATGTAAGCAATTATGACACTTTTTGTTCTAATCGAAGTTTATCAGCTATCATAGCAATAAACTCAGAGTTAGTCGGTTTTCCTTTATTGTTATGTATAGTATACCCAAAAATATTATTTATTGTTTCAATTTTACCCCTTGTCCATGCAACTTCTATAGCATGACGGATAGCTCTTTCTACTCTACTTGGAGTAGTATTATATTTAGCTGCTATCATAGGATATAATTCCTTGGTTATAGCTCCTAATATTTCGATATTATTAACAACATCTATTATGGATGTTCTTAAATATTGATAGCCCTTAATATGTGCTGGAACTCCAACTTCGTGTAATATATCAGTTATTTTAACTTCAAGCGATAATTCTGTATTAACTTTTTCATTATAAATTATTTCTTTGTTTTTATTTTGAATTCTTGATGATTCCAATTCAGATATTTGCAATAATCTTTCAGAAAATGATTCAAAATTAAATGGTTTTACAATGTAGTAATCAACCCCCATGTTAATTGCTCTTTGTGTAACCTTATCATGTCCCACTGCAGACAATATAATTACTTTAGGGAATTTTTTCAATTCCTTCTTGTGCAATTTTTCAATTACACCTAAACCGTCTAAATGTGGCATAATGATATCAAGTATGAGTATGTCAGGTTCATGCTTTTCTACTGCATCTAACGCCTTTAAACCATCATCTGCCATATCCACTACATCAAAAACATTTTTGCTGGTAAGGAAATCCTTTAAAATTAACCTAAATTCCTTGTTGTCGTCTGCGATAACTATTTTTACTTTTTTTTGCATTATAATACCCCCTAATATATTCACTATATATATAATACGCACAAATAACAAAAATCCCTTTTTTTATATAAAAAAATTTTAAATTTTTTATTATATTTATATATATATTATGATTTTACAATATTATACTTAAAAAATGAAAAAAAGTCACCTTAGAGCACAGAAAATGTTCCAAGAGTGACTTTATTCTATTGATCGTTACCATATACTTCGTCTAAAATCCATTCAATATATATTCCATATCCTTTTGTTGGATCATTCATAAAAACATGAGTTACAGCACCTACAACTTTATTATTTTGAATAACTGGGCATCCACTCATACCTTGAATAATTCCGTTTGTTAATTCTAATAACTCATTATCAATAATTTTAATGACGAAACTTTTTTCTCCGGGCTTATTTTGATAAAAAACTTTAGTTATTTCTACATCATATACTTTAATTGCATTATTTACACATGAATATATTTGTGCCGGACCAATTCTTATTTCTTCTTTTTTTCCTATTTGCATTAAATTGTTGCTAAAAAAACCTAAGCTTTCCTCATTTATATTTCCATAGATACCAAAATTAGTATTACTTTCAACAATACCAAGTTTGTTCTCATTATTTAATATATAACCGATAATTTCTCCCGGTTCTCCTTTTTTGCCAAGTTTAATATTAGTTATGTTAGCTTTACAAATTGTTCCCGACTCTATATCAATTAATCTTCCTGTTTCTGAATCAGATATACCATGTCCAATAGCACTGAATTTTCCTGTTTTTGGATCAACAAAAGTAACGGTACCAATACCTGCTATATCATCTCTAGCCCAAAATCCAAACTTGATATCATTATTTTCTAAAGTTTTAACAGGGGTTATATTGAAATTTAGTATTTTTCCATCTCGTTCTATTGTAAATTTATATTCCTTAATTCCATTTTCTTCTGTATACTTTAATATTTCATTTATTGTTTCTATTTTTTTTGAATCTATGGTTAAAATTTTATCTCCAATTTCAATACCTGAGATTTTCGCAGGAGATATAGATATTTTGTCAGTGTTTACTATATCTGCTAAACCTACAATTAAAACTCCTTTCGTTTTCAATTCGACCCCAATGGTTTGACCACCGGGAATAATATATTGCCCCCCTGATTCGATAACTTCATTTCCATTTAATTTAGTAAAAATATATGGATTAGTTTTTAAATCATAGCCAAAATAAAAGGCCGTAACTAAAATTGCAATAAAAAAAATAAAGAATAAAACTCTTTTTGCGAAATTTTTCATTCTGCACTCCTTCAAGTTTTATCTTTAATTTCTCCACTAAGTGTTTGTATTATACTAATGTCTTTTTTTCACAAGTACCTTTTTTGTGAAAAGTTAGAATATGTTATACTGAATAAACCGTTTAATTATTTATATTGCTTGATTCTATCAATTCCTTAGCATTATTTAGTGATTTTTCCGTAACTTTCATTCCACTTAATAAACGCGCAATTTCATGGATTTTATTTTCTTTATTTAATTTTTTAACTGTACTGTAAGTATTGTTTCCAATAATATTTTTTTCAATTAAAAAATGATTTTTCGAAATTGAAGCTATTTGAGGCGAATGAGTTATACATATAACTTGGTGATTTGTAGATATGTAATTCATTTTTATACCGGCCATCTGAGCCGTTTTGCCACTTATTCCTGAATCAATTTCATCAAACACCATTGTTTGACCACTTTCAATATCACTGCTGATTTTTTTAAACGCAAGCATTATACGGGAAGCTTCTCCTCCGGAAACAACCTTTTGAACTGAATTTAAATCGCTACCTACATTAGTTGAAATCAAAAATTCAACATTATCAATACCATCTAATGAATAATTGTCCTTTTTGCTAATTTCAACTTTAAATTTTATATTTTTCATATTTAAATCATTTAGTTCATTCAATATTTCTGATTCTAATTTTTTAGCAGCCTTTTTTCTTTTAGAAGTAATTAAATCAGAATACTCTTCAATTTTTTTCAATATAACGGCTTTTTCTTTAATTAATAAGTTAAGATTTGATTCAGCTTTCAATAATATTTCTAATTCTTCACTGGCAGAATTCTGATACTCTTTTATTTTTTCAATTGTAAAACCATATTTTCTTTTTAATCTGTTTATTAGAGACATTCTTTGTTCAATATTGTTCAATTTCTCTTCATCAAAATCTAATGATTCTATATAATCTCTCAAATCATATTTGAAATATTGTAATTCCTCTAATAAAATATCAAGTTTTGAAATAAAATTAGCTAAAGCATCATCATATCCCTTAATCTTACTAAGTATATTGTAAACATCATTTAAATTATTATTGCTAAGTATATTGTTTACTTCATATAAGGAGCTTTGAATTTCCTGAATATTTGAAAGTTTTTTTATGTTTTTTAAAAGCTCTTCCTCTTCTAATTCCTTGATATTTGCTTCATCAATTTCATTTATTTCAAATTGTAGCTGTTCAATTTTTACATCTTTATTTACTAATTTACTTTGCAAAGAGTCAATTTCTTTTACCAATGTATTATATTCTCTATAAAGTTTAGTGTATTCTTCAAGAGTTGGAGCTAATTCTTTTTGAATTAAACCATCTAATAATAAGATATGATTCTCTTTTTTAAATAAACTTTCATGACCGAATTGACCGTATATATCTATTAAATAACTTCCTGCTTCTTTAATTATATTTAATGGAACAGTCTTACCATTAATCTTACTTATGCTTTTTCCATTATCATAAATTTCCCTTGAAATTATAATATAATCTTCTGAATTTACTTCAATACTATTTTTCTCTAAAAAATTATAAAAATTTATATTATCATTTACATCAAAAATAGCTTCTAATAGAGCGCTACTTTTTCCTTTTCGGATTAAGTCCTTAGAAGCTCTTTCGCCTAATATTAAAGATAATGCTTCTATTAAAATAGATTTACCTGAGCCTGTTTCTCCAGTAAATACATTAAAGCCGCTGTCAAAGTCAATAGTTTGTTTTTCGAATATTGCAAAATTGCTTATATTTAAAGTTAAAAGCATTATATCACCGTTATCTAATATTCTTTTTAAACTCTTCCAAAACTTGTTCTATATTTTCCATAGTTCTAATAGCAACAAAGACAGTATCATCTCCTGCTAAAGTTCCTACTATTTCTTCTACTCCCATATAATCGATAGCTGAAGCACAAATTTGTGCTGCGCCTGGAATGGTTTTTAAAACTATAATATTCATGGCATTATCAATGGAAACAACAGAATTTTCAAATATTTTATTTAATCTGTCTGTTATGCCTTCTTGGCTTTGTCCAATAGTTGCGTATTTATATTTTCCGTTCTTAGACATTACCTTTACTAATCGAAGTTCCTTAATATCTCTCGATATTGTTGCTTGTGTTACGTCAATTCCCATTGCCTTTAAACCATCGGCAAGCTCTTCTTGAGTTTCAATTTCTTTTTTTGAAATAAGTTCAAGAATTTTAGTTTGTCTCGTATACTTTTTCATTTGTCACCTCATAAAATTATTTTATAAAAATTCAAAAGCAGATGTTATCAATGCTTTAAAATTAAGTTCTACATTATTGATTCTTTTTTCTGTTTTTAAAATATGTGCTAAATATTCTATGTTGCCGTCTCCCCCTTTAATAGGAGAAAACGTTATATTATTAATGGACAAATTATTGTCTTCACAATACTTATTAATATTGTTTAATACTTCAAGATGTACAGATTTGTTCTTAACTATTCCATTTTTGCCGACTTTTTCTCTTCCTGCTTCAAACTGAGGTTTAATTAAAGCTATAATATCTGTACTTTGTGTAGCAATTTCACTTATTTTTGGCATCAATAATTTTAATGATATAAAAGAAACATCTATAACAATCAAATCTATTGGTTCTTTAAATATAGAGGCATCAACATATCTAAAATTGGTACCTTCTAAATTTACTACTTTACTATTATTTCTTAGGGTTTCATGTAGCTGATCGTGTCCAACATCTACTGCATATACTTTATCAGCATTGTTTTTTATTAGAAAATCAGTAAATCCTCCGGTGGAAGCTCCAATATCCACAGCAACTTTATTTTCAATGTTTATATTAAATAAATTTACAGCTTTTTCAATTTTTAAGCTACCTCTACCAACATATTCAAAATTACTTTCAATTGTTATATCGTCAAAATCGCTTACTTTTACAGATGGTTTCGTAATTAATTTGTTATTTACATAAACACATTCGTTTAGAATTAATTGTTTAGCACTTTCTCTACTTTTACATAAGCCATTTTTATGCATATATACATCAAGACGAACAGCTTCCATTCAATACCCTTTCAATACTTTTAATAATTATTCTAAAATTATTTAAAAAATATGAACAATTCAATAAAAGTATATCATAATTATTTATAAATATCAATTATTAATTTGCATAAAGGTATTATTTATTCAATTAATATCTGTGGTATTATTTTCATCAATTAGTTTAATTATCTTTTGTGTGTCGTCTAATTTTTTAGAGCAGTATGCATAGGCTTTCATACCCTCTTCATAATTTTTAACTAATTCATCTAAGGATATATTGTCATTTGTTTCAAATTTCTCAATAATACTTTTTAAGTGCTCAAATGCAACTTCAAAATTTTCGTATTCCATTACTCCACCTCTTTTATTTCTATAGTTTCAGCAGATACATCAAATCCTTTAAAATGTATATTTATTAAGTCGTGTGTTTTAATTTGATCTATGTTTTTAATAATGTTACCTGATTTATCTGAAATTAATGTAAATCCTTTTTCCAATTGTTTATTATAATTATAACTGCTAAGTTTTTCGTTCATAATATTCAGTTGGAATTCAATGTCTAAAATTCTTTTACTAATTTTATTTGTCATTAAATTTTTAAAATTCTCAATTTCATTTTTAGTTTTATAAATATATTCAACAGGCAAGTAATTTTTGAGAATATATTTGCTTGATTTTAGTTCCGACTTTTTATAATTTAAATTATTGTATGTATTTTGCTTTAACAATAATAAATAATTTCTCAATTTTTCTTCTACATCTCTATATCCTATTATTATTCTTTCTGCTGCTGCAGTTGGTGTGTGGCAATAAATATCAGCAACATAATCGGTCAATGTTCTATCGGTTTCATGCCCTATACCGGTTACTATAGGTATATTGGACTTATATACTTCTTCAGCAACATTTAAATCATTAAATACATTTAAATCTTCAAAGCTTCCTCCGCCTCTTGAAATTAATATAACGTCAGTTTGATTTTTGTTAAAAAATCTTATGCCATCAATTATATTATTTTTTGATTTATCACCTTGAACTAAAGTATTATATATTATAATTTCAAAATCGGCTCGAACACTTTCAAAGGTTTTTAATATATCCTTAATTGCTGCGCCTGTTTTAGACGTTATTATACCTATTTTATTGGGATATAAAGGTATGTCTCTATGTCTGTCAAACATACCATCTTTTTTTAGCTTTTCTTTGAGTATTTCTAAATCTACTAGTATTTTTCCTAATCCAACTCGTTCTATATTTCTCACTATAAGCTGGTAAGAACCTTTAGCTTCGTAAACTGATAATTCGCCTTCTGCAATAATTGCATCTCCGTTTTTAGAAATATTATCAGAAAAAAAAGCAACACAATTAATAATAGAAGTTTCATCACCCAACGTAAAATAAGTATAGCCTGTCTTACTTAAACGTATGTTGGATATTTCACCCTCAACCCTTAGGTTGTTTAAAATTGAATTGCCCATTAAATATTTTTTTATGTATTGGTTCAAAACTGAAACTTTAATTGGTTTTAACTTCATTGTACCACCTGTCTATAATGGGAAGGAATGCTGTACCTATAGCATTATCAGTTGCGTTTTCTTTAGTCGGCAATAATATATTGATATTTTTGTCTAAATTATTCAATATATGTTTTCTGATAAATGAATTAGAAGCTACTCCGCCTGTTATTATTATTGTTTCAATAGTAGAACTGATATTTA
>JAEZGU010000312.1 GCA_023416855.1 Bacillota bacterium | reverse complement strand
CAATCCTCCAGATTGCTCATAAAGGTTATCCCCTTCTCTTACTATTCTTGAAGCCTTCCTTACTCCTTTAACTCCTTTAACCTCGAATTCTAATGTTGCAGTAGGAGGGTGATCTCCTGATAGATTTATTTTTTCAAGATACAAATAACTTTCTGTAGCAGTTGTTCCTGTGACTGAAATACCTTTTACTGCTATTTTTTTTACCAGCCTTTTATTGTACGCTTCTAATGCATCAAGACGGTAAACCATATTATAAATTGAATCTTTCTTATGAGTTGCCGAATATCTCAATGTAACCAAAGGGTTAAACTCTTTCAGTCTTTCCTTTGTTGCAGCCCCTTCAACTGATTGTGGTTCATCTATAATCAATATAGGGTTTGTTGCTGCAATAACATCGATTGGACGGCGCGAACGGAAACTATCAAGTTTCATGTAAATACGTCTTGCATCCTTTCCTCTAGAATTAAATGCTTGGGAGTTAATTATCATTACATTTATTCCGCTGTCATTAGCAAACTTATCTATTTTTGTTAAGTCAGATGAATTATAAATAAAATATCTGATTTTTTTACCGTATTCTTCTACAAAGTGATCCTGTGTCATTTCAAAAGATTTATACACGCCTTCTCGAATAGCTACAGATGGTACAACAACTATGAACTTGCTCCATCCATAGTTTTTGTTAAGTTCAAACATTGTTTTGATATAGGTGTAAGTTTTACCAACTCCCGTTTCCATCTCTATAGTTAAATTAAATTTGCCTTCAAGCTTAGCTGAAGGTTCGATTTGATTTTTTCTTTGAACTCTAATCAAATTTTCTTTTATAATATCATCATACAGTACAACCTTTTTATTGTTGTACCCTGTGAAATCTTGCTCACCATGTAAGCTTATTTGCTCTGTAACATTAAATACACCTTTATCTATTTTATATGTTGGTGATATATTTGGCTGTCCTGCGAAAACCTCACAAACAGCATTAGCAGCATCGGCTTGAAATTTTTGATGTTTGAATTTTATCTTCATATCTCTTACCGCCTATATTACTTTTATTGTTGTATTTGGAGCAAGAAGTTTGAATATTTCCGTAACATTTATCTTATCAGGACTATTTTCGAAACTACTGTCTCTGAATACAACACGTAAGGGCTGACGCTTTGCAATTTCTCTTATGACATTTTCAGTTACTTTATTTTCAAAACATGCAACAAGAGAGCCCTCATCAACAACATGTACTTTAATTCCTTCTATTTCCTCTATCTTATGGCTCAATGAAAGCTTTAACCCCCAATCAAGCATTACCCCATATAATAAATCAAAATCTGATCTGTCTTCTTTTATATTCGATTCAAGGTCTGATATCATTGATTGAGTATATTCAGAAGCAGAATAATAAACATCTTTCATATTTGTTGAATCAACTTTTAAAACTCTTAAACCTATATCAGGTACCTTCTTTGGTTCTTCACCTATTTTTAATTGTTTATTGTTTTCCTCAATTTCTGTTTTTATCTGTTCTCCCGCTCTTCGTATTCTTTCTTTACCTATTTCACATATGTTTTTATATCCGGCTTTATATGCATCGCTTTTTTCATCCGTTTCTTCTGGAAGCTGAACCATTATATATTTTCTATTTCCACCATCTTCAGCATTAAGTTGCAATACTGCATGAGCAGTTGTTGAAGAACCAGAAAAAAAATCTAATATGATTGCTTCTTCTTGTTTTACTGTACTTAATTCTACTATTCTTTTTATTAAGCTTACAGGTTTGGGAGAATCAAAATTTATGCCTAATAATCTAAGTTCACGTACTGCCTTTGTATTATCTCCTACATCTTTTGAAAACCATATTGTTGTAGGAACAATTCCTTGCTGTATTTCATTTAAAAACTGCTTAATTTTAGGCTGAGAATTATTATCCCTTCCAAAATATATTCTATTTTCAGCTAATAATTTATTAAATGTTTCTATGGCTGGAGCCCATTGTCTACCAGAGGGTGGATAAAAAATATTTCCATTTGGTGCTTTTATTGGATACGAGTGGTTTTTGGCTTTTGTTTTAGAAGACAAATCACCAGCAGTCCATGGTCCTCTTTGATCATTATCAGGATTTTTAAATTTCTTTAATGAATCTTCATCTCTCGGTAATAAAATTAATTTATAATATTGTATATTTTTGCAGTATAATAATATATGGTCATGTGTAGGTGATATTTTTTTAGCATCATTTTGTGGACTATTTTTCTTCTGCCATAAAATGTGACCTAAAAAGTTATTCTCACCAAAAATTTCATTACATATTTTTTTTAAATTTTCTACCTCATTATCATCAATACTGATGAAAATAACTCCATCTTCGCTTAATAAATTATAAGCAAGCTTTAACCTTGGATAAATCATACTGCACCAGTCACTATGAAATCTTCCATTTGTATCAGTGTTTCTAAACATCCGATTTTCATCTTCATCATATAATCCTATTTGCTCTTCATATTCACTTTTATCTATATTAAAATTATCCTTATAAATAAAATCATTCCCTGTATTATAAGGTGGGTCGATATAAATAACTTTTACTGAATTTAAATAACTTTCCTGCAATAGCTTTAATACGTCAAGGTTATCCCCTTCAATATATAGGTTCTCTGTGTTTTCCCAGTCCTTACTTTCTTCAATATATGGTCGTAGGGTCTTTCTTATAGGTGTATTGCTTTCAACTATTGCTGCTTTTTTTCCAACCCATGTAAAATCATAGCATTCTTCACCATCAACTACTTCTTTAGATAGCTCCTGTTTCAACAGTTCAAAGTTTATTCCCTTCTTAAGCTTTCCGTTTTCATCTTTAATCTCTGTTAGTACATTAGGGAATAATACCCCTATTTTTTCAATATTTTCTTGTATCATGTCTTTTGTTTCCATTCTTAACTTATCCATAGCTGTATCCTCCATTATTCAACTTCAAATTGTTTTTTTGCTTTTCTAAGTTCACCCATCAACGTTACTTGGCGGTTGAATTGTTTTTCATTTTTTACTCTATTTTCAAGTTTTTTAATGTATTCTTCAAGCTTTTCTCTTTCTTTGTTTTTTTCTACTGCGTTTTTAATATCTGTGCAATCATCTGTATTGAGCTTGCCATCTGCAATCTGAATAAGGAAGTTTTCATAAACTTTATCCAAGTTCAAGCCTTCAATATTAAGTTCTAATTCATCAAAACCCTGCCACCCAGTCTTATAAAATGTATCTACCTTAAATTTGCCTTCCTTGTTCTTTTTTTCTTCTTTATAGCTTATACATATTTGTCCCATATCCTTGTATTTCAAAACAAAAACCAAGTGATAAGGAATTTCTCGATCTATGAACTCTATAACACTCTGGCTGATATTTGGACTTTTTAAATTAATTTCAAAGACTTCAATTTCAGCTACAGTTTTACCCTTGCTAACATTAATTGTTTCATGGGATATTTTATTTTTCCAAATTATTGAATCAATCTCTTTTATAAACTGATTTTCAAGACTTTTTGATATTCTAAGTTTATCATAAAATTTTTGTTTTGGTACTTTTTTATTATAAAATGTGCTTTCAGGCAAATTAATCATTATATCACCACCACAAAACAAATTAATTCAAAATCATCCAATCCCTTTATTTTTGTTCTTAAAGCTGTAGTACCTCCAACTTTAAATAAACTGTCAATGTCGCTTTCTTCATTTACATCTATGATTGATGATATAGCATCTTCTAAAAGCTCTGAATATTTTGTCATATCTTTGCCATCTTTAGTCATAACATTGAAATCTCTACAAAGCATGTTAATTGGTTCCGTTTTTCCTCTACATGCATGTCTAAGTATATCAAGGCACCTTTTAGGCTCAAGATGATTTGAAACAATGGTACCATCATCTGCGATGTAAACAATGTAAAATGGATGCAATCTGTTTTGATTTTCTAAATCTATGCCATTATTTATGTTTTTTAAAATATATATTACTCCCGGAACAATTTCTTCTCCATTAGATGGAACTATTGCATGAAGTCCAAAGGGTGTTTTATCTAAATTAGGATTTTCTTGTATATATCCTATAAGATCCATTCTGAATTCATTTAGCCCTAAGTCCATGATTGATACTCCGCTTTGCATTTCCTCTATATCAACAACTTCATTCTGTAACTTTTCCAACTGCTGTCTTCTGTATTCCAAATCTCCTTTTTCATCCTCTATAGGATTGTCATCACCTGTTGAAGTCATTACAGTAATTTTCATCCTTGTCTCTACCCTAGACTTTAATTTTATATAATCATCCAGATCCAAGTCAGGCCAGAAGTTAACAAGCTGTATAACTTCATTTTTGCTTCCTATACGATCAATACGTCCAAACCGTTGAATTATTCTCACGGGATTCCAGTGAATGTCATAATTTATCAAATAATCACAGTCCTGTAAATTCTGACCTTCTGATATACAGTCGGTTGCTATAAGCATGTCAATTTCAGCTTTTTCATTAGGCATTATAAGATGTTTGTCCTTAGAAACAGGAGAAAAGCAAGTCAGTATTGTATTTAAGTCTGTATGAAGCTTTGGCACTGTAGTTTTGCTGTCATCTCCGCCTGTTACCATTGCTGTATTTATTCCATATTCAGCCTTCAACATTTTGCTTACATGTGCATACAAATATTCCACTGTATCAGCAAAAGCTGAGAATATTATTATTTTTTTATTGTTGATATTGATTGGGTTTACCAACTTATTTCTTATAGTATCCAACAATACATTCAATTTTTTATCTCTTTCAGCAGTAATGTTATTAATGCCTAACAATAGCTCCAGCAAAATCTTCCTGTCTTGCTTTAGATCATCAAGCCAGCTTACATAATCCATATCATTTAAATCAATCTTAACTTTCCTACCAACTGTAAAAATATCGGTATTCTGATCATCCATATCAAAATCATCTTCACTTAAGCTTACAACGTCTACGGCATTATCTGCATCATAGTTTTCAATTTCTTCAATTGTGCTGTTAATAAGGTGCAATATTCTATCTGTAGTCAACCTGAAAGCATGTACAGAACTCTCTAGCCTCTTAAGTAGGTTTATCCTCATCAAAGACATAATTCCTTGCTCTCTGTCTGTCTGTTTAAACCTGACATTACCCATATCAGTACCATATCGTGTTTCATATTTCTCCCTCATACTAGGGAAAATATAATATGAAGGAGTATAAATGCCAAGGTTTAGCGATGACAACATGCTGTAAATATCATTGTAGGTTATTGCATTGTTTAAATCAGTTAACCCGCATCTTATTGTTATTGGTTTATTTCTTTTTGGAAATGTTCCTATATCTTTTGTATCATAATACTTTTGTATATGTTTCCTTGAACGTGCTATAGTTACGCTGTCTAATAATTCAAAGAAATCAAAATCAAGCATCTTCAGTAAATTTTCAGTAGTTCTATCTGAAGCTTCAAATTCGCTCCATTCATTAAAAGCTGCTTGTGCTCTCCTGAAAATTACTTCTATACTGTTTTTTGTGTTAAGTTTATCATTTAGTAAATTATCATTTCCTTCATACGCCAATGCTAATTGATTTTTTAAATCAGTGAATCGGTTATTTACAGGTGTTGCAGAAAGCATTAAAACTTTTGTTTTAACGCCCTGTCTTATAACTTGGTTTAATAGTCTTAGGTATCTATTTTCTCTTTCGCCATACTCTCCAAATGCCTGTCCACCATTTCTAAAGTTATGTGATTCATCGATGACTACTAAATCATAGTTACCCCAATTAATTCTGTCTAAAGGAATACCATTTGTGTACCCCCTTGTACGAGATAAATCAGTATGATAAAGAACATCATAATTAAGCCTATCAGATGCAATTGGGTTATTAAGCAAATTTAATTTGAAGGTATTCCAATTATCAGAGAGTTTTTTAGGACATAGAACAAGGACCGATTTATTTCTATTTTCATAATATTTTATTACAGCCAATGCTGTATAAGTCTTTCCAAGACCAACACTGTCAGCCAATATACAACCATTATATTTTTCAAGTTTATTTATAATTGCTAAGGCAGCATCTTTTTGAAAATTATATAGCTTCTTCCATATAGCACTTTCCTTAAAGCCTGTTGCTTCATTAGGAAGGTCGTCTGCTGACAAATCATCCAAAAATTCATTAAAAATATTATAAAGTATTACGAAATATATATACTCAGCAGGATTTTCTCTGTAAACTGTAGTGATATTCTCAATGACTTCATCTGTTACATCCTGCATTTTATCTTTATTATTCCATATTTCATTAAAAAGCCTGATGTATTCGTTGCTGAACGGTTTTTCTATCCTGTTTACCATGTTAAACATGTTATTCCCTTTATCACAGCCTAAATCAACAGTTGTAAACCCGTTTATTGGCATGTATACATAACCTTCTTCAGCATTCTTTTCAACATGAATAAAGCCGCTCATATTGTCCTGAGTGACGTTTGATTTAAATGTAGCTTTTTCTCGTATCCAATCAGCACATTCTTTAGCTATTGCTTTCTGTGTAAGTTCATTACGAAGTTTGATTTCAAATTCAGTACCATAGAGGCTCTTTTCACGGTTAAGACGTGGAATATAAAATTCCCTTTTTTCCTTCTTTGCTTTTTCTGTTGTGAATGATGGAGAAGTAAATATGAATTGCAACTCATTAACATTTTTGAGCTGTTCTTTTAATTCTTGAAAGGCGTAAATAGAAAAATATGAAGCTGCTATTGAAACCTTACTGCCGTTTTGTATAACTTCAGCAAGATCATCTTTTAGAAGCTCCCTTACATTATCA
Organism: Bacillota bacterium; assembly: GCA_023416855.1. GTDB lineage: Bacteria > Bacillota > Clostridia > Tissierellales > Sedimentibacteraceae > Sedimentibacter. The sequence goes on along the minus strand of JAEZGU010000312.1, from coordinate 4,133 downwards.
ATTAATTTCATTTTTCTTGTCCCCCGTAACTACAAGATTAGTATTCTTAAATTAATATCGTCACGTTTTCATTTTAATTTATTTTATCATCTATTGTGCAAGAATTCAATGTAAATAAACCTTGAGCAGTTCATTTGTCCATATTTGTTCAAAAACATAACCCTTTTCAAGTAATGTTTTATGTTTGTTAAGATAAATTTATATATTTTACAATTTACTTTATCTTTCCATATATTATTTGTCTTCTGTACTTTGACGTAAATATTAAATAAATATTTGCATTCCCATGTTGTGTGTTATAAAGTATTCTTATCCAATTGGACCCTCCTCTGTTTTTTATGTGGTTGGCAAACCTACATAATTTTGACATTGGAGATTTTTTCTACTTGTAGCTAAAGCTATCTGCTTCCCCCGGCATAGCAGGGGGTTTATTGGTGATACAAAAACACCCTGCTAACCATTACGGTCGGCAGGGCGTTTTGCGTTATTCCAAACAAAACACTTCTTTGTTTTTCATAGCAGTACTAAAATCGTCAAACTTTACATACTGCAAAGTGATACCAGCTTGTTCTGCAAACCTTGATATTGCCAAAATAGCCTCATCGTAATTTTCACCAGTTTCCATATTATAATTAAATGAAGTCAAAAACTCAGTCATAATGCGTCTCTGGTTCGCCTCACAACGAGACAGATAATTACGTAGTTGCTGATTATACTCATTTATCTGTCTCGTAGACTCTTCTAACAAAGCGGTCATACGATTATGCTCTTCTGCATTTAAATTTGCGTTTTTAATTATTTCTCTTGTTGCAGTAAATATATAACTCGCTGTAGTATAAACGGCCAATGGAACTATCGGACTAACCGATTTACCCATAATAACAGTTACAGCCTTAGTAAAATATATTGTTGTTGTAGCTTTTGCAATCGTATCAATTAAAGCCTCTTTAAGCTCTTCATGACCAATTTCACCCTTTGCATATGCATACAGAGCTACGCCACCATCAATCAAGCCACCAGCCATGACTGTTGATGCCAGTCCATCAGTCAACAGTGTACTTCCTGCCTTCATACCTTGATACCTAATGGTAGTACTGATAACGCCGGTAGCACCACCTCTTACTACTCCCTTTACGGCGTCTGCACCAACGTCATAAAGCGCATCCGCCAAATCCTTTTCATCCTTGAAAACCTCGAACATATTTGTAACGCCAGAAACAATTCCTGTAGTTACAAAGCTAGCTTTCGCCATATTAGTAGCGGAGGCTTTCATTTCACCCAGCATTTGTTTTCTTTCAAATGCTTTAGCATAGCCTACAGGATTTTTATCCGCAGCTCTAACTTCCTCGAGAGTAGTTCCACCTGATGTAATATTTCCTGAATGCAATTCATCGGACAAATTGTCATACACATCTTTATATTGTTCCTGATATATACTCCCCTCAATTTCTGACCTGTTCTTTGCATGTGCCTTTGACTTAGCAAGCAAAGTAGTATGTTCTCCTGTCGCTGTATCAATATAATCCTCATCTTTACGAATCAAACGTTGCATACCTTTATACTTAGTGCTTCTTTGCATGGTAACAGAATCGACTGCTGCTTTACTTGAAGTGCTAAATTTAGCTTGTACCTGTTCTATTACTTTTCCATCTCTAATAAGTTCTATATCCGCCGCATCAGAAGGTCGGCCAATTGCGTCAGTTACTACTGCTCTGGTTTGACTTCCAACACGTGCGGCTGCGGTATCGAACTTCGCTGCTTCTATATATTCAAATAGATTTCCTTTGTAAAATTCAAACTGCCCGTTCTGAACGATAGAACTATTGACCTTATCCTGAAAAAGTCGCATTCCATCAACTGCAACATTAGTTGCTGTCTGCATATTCTGGGACATTTGATTTCCAACAATCACACCAGCTTCTCTTGACGCATCTTTTGCAGTTTTCTTAAAAACAGACATTTATTACACCACCATTCTGATTATTTCTACCGCTAATACGACAACAATAGCTATAAGCAATCGAACCAATCGCCAAAACCATAATTGACTTTCTCGCAAATTCTTATAGTAAAAGAACTTAGGCAATGCAATTGCCATACCTGCGAACCCCACTAAACCATACAAATTGCTGTTTGCCAGGTGGATAACAGACATTATTGCAAACAATGCCATAAAAACACAGTTTACAATTAATGCATTATGTGCTTTGGGAGCCCAAATTATATTTGCAGCTCTTAAATCAGTTCCTACCATTTTATACGTACTCTTTCTAAACGACTGTAATTCCTTCTTTGCTTCCTTGAGAACATTCTTAACAGAAACGCCGCCCAAAATATCTTCGCCAGCTCCGAAAACTTTAGCACTAGCTACGTAATAATATAACTTCGCCAAATTACACGCTATCTGAATAACCTTGCGGTCGTCATCTTGTAACTGTTCAAAATCCAATGTTGCATCTGTATTTGTTATTTCGTGGGCTTGATAAATTTCCTCCACTTCCGTTTTGTACAAGACTATGAGTCTGCTTATTCTTTTTAAACAATACTCTTGCTTTGTAACCACCAACTGGCTCTTGCTCATTCTATCGACAGCAATACCCATTAATTTAACAACTTCAGATACTTCTTTTTTTATATACTCAGCGGCGGTCAAATTTTCTTTGCCAGTAATGGTATTAATTAAACTCTGTGCGCTGTCAATTGCACTGGATGGCAATAAATCAGCAACCACAATTTCCTTACCAGCGATAAATCCCTGATGTAACCATTCAGCAGTTTCACCTTTCTTAGCCGCTAATAATACTTGTACAGTATTTGCTTCTTCATCCAGTTCCAATAGCTGCATGCCGCCTATAGCAACATCCATCAACGATACTTCATCTACATTCTTTACACCTTCAGCAATCAAATTCTTTGTAGCACTTGATACTGCAAATATCGCATCAAAAACATCTTCGATTTCTGAGTTGAATTTTTCGGAAACTAACACATTAGCAACATCAATATTCTCAAATTTGGATATAGAATTAACAAATGGGTTGATGCCTAAATTCCATTGCTGAACACGATTTTTCCCTTTCTTTATAAAGTACTTCTTAAACTTCTTTCTTTGAGACTCAAGTTTTCCTACAGCTACAGAAAATCCTTTCCTTGCAGAGTCCAAAGTATCTTTAATCTTTTCTTTTTCAGAATCAAGATTCGTAACATTCAATGATAACTGTCTATATTCCTTTTGCGAATATGCCAGCATATTACTTGCTTTAGCGTCAACTTTACCGTCATCAGTAAGAATAGGCCTTGACAAGGAATGGTAATATAATTGTGCTAACAGCCATGATAGATGTAATGTTTTCTGTTCCATTTCAGATAACTGATTGAAATCAATTTTTCCGTCATGGCCAGGAGTATAATCTTTTGCAATTGACTCCATTTCATTTAAGAACTGACGGAATTGTTTTGAAAGTCCACTTAGAAGTTCAATGTAGCCCTCTGAGATTCTCTCTATGCCCTCCAGACCAGTAATGACCGTTTCCATCTGTGCTACAGCGTGTTTTGCTTCAGCATGAACTTTCTTAGCCTCTGCTAAACGTTCTTTTCCTTTTGCAGCAACTATAGTCCCAGCCACAATCGCGATCGGCGCAAGCACTACACCAGCTAAAACTACTTTTCCTGCAACCATACCTAAACCGCCTGACTTAATTGAACCACCGCCAAACCAAGCAAGAGTTGCATTGGTTTTTGCCGAACCAGATAATGTAGCAATTACAGTACCTGTTGAGGCCTTAGCAAACATCATTACACCGCCATAAGAAGCAATGCCTACCAAAGCTCCAGTACCAATAGAAAGAGCTCCTGCCTTGAGGACTTCGCTAGCATTCACTGACGCTGTTCTTATATTTACCATCAATTGATTTGGTGACAAATCGTGTTCTATAAAATCAAGATTTTGGCCATAAATACATTTCATCTGAACATTTGCAAATGCACCAAATCTGTCCAAGAAAGCCCCCATGTCTCCTGACCAAGCTGTAAGTTTCAGCTTACCCAAATTCTCAAGACTTTTAGAAGTACTTTTCTTATGCGCTTCAAGTCGTTCTGTTGTCGAATCATACATTGTTTGAGCACTACTAACT
>JAEZGU010000283.1 GCA_023416855.1 Bacillota bacterium | reverse complement strand
ATCTTGTTTAATTATATGTTGGTTGTAATATGATTGCCCTGTTGCCAAATCTATAGCTATGGTGGCAAATGCTATTATGACAAGTATAATCATAAAGTATAAGCCAATCATAGCCATTTTGTTTTTTTTGAATCTTCTCCAGGCATCCTCCCATAAAGAACGTTGCTTATTTACTTTATTTGCATTTTTAACTTTTTCCATGTTATTACCTACCTTCTCTTATACTGCGACTTTATACGTGGATCAACAAATGCATAGACTATATCTACAATTAAATTTACAACTGTAAACATTATTGCGAGGAAAATAACCGATCCTAATACTAACGGAATATCCTTAGATTTTATTGAGTCTATCATCAGACGTCCAACTCCAGGCCAGGAAAAAACAGTTTCTGTAAGCATTGAACCGCCTAAAAGCGTTCCAAATTGTAACCCTACTGCAGTTATAATAGGTATCATGGCATTTTTTAACATATGGTGATTTGTAATAATCTTTTCAGATAACCCTTTTGCTCTTGCAGTGCTAATATAATCCTGACGAGTTACGTCTAGCATTGATGACCTAGTCATTCTTGCAATAACAGCCGCAGACATAGCTCCCAAACTAAATGAAGGTAATATTAAACTTTTGATAAGCGGAATTAACCCCTCACCCATGCCTTGTGATGGTAAAACTTTTAAATTTAATGCAAAAAATATTACTAACATTAATCCTAACCAGAAAACTGGCATAGAAACACCTATTAAAGCAATAATCATTGAAATGTTATCCATCAAAGAGTATTGCTTTAGTGCAGAGGTTATCCCTGTTGGTATCCCAATTAATAATGCTACAAGTGTACTAATTACAGCTAAAATAAAAGTATTAGGGAATCTTTGCATAACTTGATCCCAGACATCTAAATTGTTTCTATAAGATGTACCTAAATCTCCATGCACTAAATTCAACATATAATTGCCATATCGAACAAATATCGGGTCGTTTAATCCCAACTCCTCACGCTTCATTTCCAATGCTTCTGCAGTTGCTTGGTCACCTAAAATTATTGCTGCCGGATCTCCCGGTGAAAGATTCAAAATAAAAAATACAATGAATGTTACGCCAATAATTACAGGTATCAACATCAATACGCGTCTAAATACATATTTATACATGTCTCACACTCCATTAAAAATTCTTTCTAGTTTTTTTATTTTTGTTTCCTAAATATTCAATTATATTTAATCCTTCTATAAACCTTAGTATTATCATGTTTGTACTATCATTGCTGCCTCCTTCCCATAAAATAAAAGGATGAGCATAATATATAACAACACATGCGATAACCCGCCTTTCTAAATATCACTCATATTAGGCTTTTCTTCTATGAATTCACATGGTAGCCCAAGTTTTATGAAATAATTTGAAATGGATATTAAAGCAAATTTTTCCGTTGAATAGTGCGTGCCTCCAATGATATTAATTTCGTTACATTCAGCAAGCTCATGTATTTTGGGAACCCAAAAGACTTCCTTGTTCGTCACGCCTGTTACAAATGTGTTAATACCTTGATTTTTAAGAAATTCATATATGTCTTGTTTTGCACAGCCAGCCATAACCGCAACGCGCTTATTTTTTATTTTCATATCCCCGTAATCATATAACTTGACATCATGGCCTAAGATTTTTTTCAAGCTTGTGCACAAGTCAGCCACATACTCATAATCACCATAGCAAAGTTCCCCCATATATACATCATTTTGAAAATAAAATGTATCATATGGTTTCAAACCCAATGTCATGGATAGTGTATAGCTTGGAGAAAATATGCTGTGTCTGTCTAAAGGAATATGGTAAGAAAAAAGATTAATACGATTTTTCTTCATTAGATGAATTAAGTGGTCTGGTATATCCGGATACGCCAAGTTCTCATTTGCTTTAGGCGGAACAGGATGATGTGTAAAAATCATAATATCCTTTTCATTCCTTGACAAAACTTCGCTTATTGCTTTCTCCGAAGCAAATGTCGAAGTATAAACCTTTTTTACTAAATCAGTATTGTGAAGCTGTATGCCTATATTTGGAAAAACATCTGTGCATTCCTGCGGTTGAAAAAATTGTTCTAATGATTTATATAAATCCCTTGCATTCTTTCCTGAAAAGTTCATTTGATTTATCCCTGTGATTTTTTATTTTTACAAATGAGTGTATCAAAACCTAATTGTTTAGGCGTATAAACATTAGCATTTCATATACCATTATCACTTTACTATTTCCTCTGAAACTTGTGTGTTTTCATTTATAAATTGACTGACCAACAACTCTTCCTTAACAATCTTGTCCAACTGCTCACCAAGCTGTATTGCAATAAATGATGTAAGAAGTTCTATAAATTTCATTGGCATGGAAAGTGAATTGTAAAAAAAAGGAGTTTCAGTCTTGCATAGAAAATTGTATCCATCTTCTGTGATAATGGGTGAATTTATACTATCGGTAATAGTTATAATTTTTGCACCTTTCATCTTAGCAAACTTTATTACTTCCATGGTCGGTAAATGATAAGGTGGAAAGGAAAATAAAATAATGAAATCATTGCTATCAACCCTTGCAAGGGCAGTCCTAACAGCAGCATTATCCTCTAATTTTACTGATGATGCCTTCAATCTCAAATAGATTAACCTATAGGATAAATAATCAGCCAAGGTTTTTGACGCATTATGGCCAAAAATAGTTATATCATTCGCATTTAATAGTTCATTTGCACATTCAAAAAGCTTGTCAACTTCAACACCTTTTATCATACCTTCAACATTTTTCCGTTCAAGAAAACAAATCATTTTGAATAAGCTTTTCATCTTTTGTTTTGAATCAGACGAATGTCGAGCCATATATTCAATATCTTTAAAATTTAAATTGTTTTTTTCATTATCACGTAAAGCTTCTTTTAATCCAACAAAATTTTTAAATCCCAAATTTTCACATAATCGCAAAATTGAAACTTCCGATGCATTAGCACGTCTCGATAGTTCCTTTAAAGATAAAAAAGCAACATCTTCGTAATTGCTTATGATATATTCATATATTTCCTGTTGTTTTTTTGTAAGTTTATTATACTTTTTATTAAAAGAATTTATATTAATCATACATACCTCTTTATAATATTTGCTTTATTTTACTATGACAT
>JAEZGU010000261.1 GCA_023416855.1 Bacillota bacterium | reverse complement strand
ATATCTTCTGAGAATAGGAAGTGCAATGAGAATAACTGGTTTTCTGGTACTATAGTTCCTGTATTACCAGGTGATATTATTGCAAATTCTAAACCGCCGTTTTGTAATAATTCACATTGTTGAGTTGCATCTCCAATTTGACCAACTGGATATATATCAATATTAATTCTACCGCCAGATTTTTCTTCAAGTATTCTTACAAATTCTTTTACGTATACATCCTGTATGCTTCCATTGTTTTCTTCATGAGCAAATCTCCAGTTATACGTTTCTCCTCCGTTTTGAGCCGGTGGTGAGGTTGTTTGTTGATTACAACCAACAAATAGTGCCATTACTAATAATACAGATACTACCATCATTATAGATTTTTTCATCTTTAATCCTCCTCAAGATATTAGTTATTTAAATAATTTAATGTTGATCTTACATGCATTTCCACACCAAACTTCAAGGTATCTTCATCTAATGCAAACTTTGGATGATGATGTGGATACATGGTTTCTTTTACTTCATTACCATTTCCTATAAAGTAAAATGCACTTGGAACTCTTTGCGAGAATTCAGCGAAATCTTCACCTGCCATGCATCTGTACTCTACAATATTTTCATCAGTTCCATATGATTCTATCACTGCATTTCTTATGAATGAAACTATCTTTGCATTGTTTTGTAACGATGGATTGCTTGGTATAAATTTTAAATTATATTTTACATTCATTGCTTCACATAGACCATTTATCACCCTTTCAAATTTTTCTAATAATGCTTTCTTTTCAACCTCTTCATTTTTAAATAAAAATCTTATAGTGCCTCCAATTTCTACCTTTTGAGCAATTATGTTTCTACCTGTACCACCATTTATTTTACCTATCATAATAGTGATAGGATATAATGGATCTATTTCTCTTGTTTGTATTGATTGTATAGTTTGAATAATATTAGATGAAGCAATTATAGGATCTATGGCAGTGTGGGGAGAACCAGTATGACCAGGCTTACCATATATCTGCAGTTCGAATTCTTCTAAGGCAGCCATAACAGGTCCCTCTACTAAGCCTATCACACCACTTTTTAAAGGAGTCCATAAATGTATTCCGAAAGCTGCATCAACCTTTGGTTCTTCTAAGACACCTTCATTAATCATATCTAATGCCCCAGCTTCCTCTTCATTTGGTTGAAATACAAATTTCACATTACCTTTAATGCTATTTTTATATTTGCACAATAGTTTGGCCGCAATTAATAGCATAGCAGTATGGCCATCATGGCCACATGCATGCATAACTCCTTTATTTATAGATTTAAAAGAAACATCTGCTTCTTCATTTTGAGGCAATGCATCCATGTCAGCTCTAAGCATTACTGTCTTACCTGGTTGTTTCCCTCTCAATAAACCTACTACTCCTGTTTTAGCAATTTTCTTCACTTCTAATCCAAGAGAATTCAAATATTCATATACTATTTTTGATGTTCTATATTCTTCGTAACCTAATTCAGGATGCATGTGAAAATCTCTTCTTAGATTTATCAATTCTTCTTCTAATTGAAGAATATCTTTTTTAATATCTATCATAATTCATATCCTCTTTCTATATTAAAATAAGAGATACCTGAGGAACAAAGATAATTATTATAGATATAATTATCAGCATAATCAAATAAGCAGGTAGTCTTTTTACAACCATTAAGAAAGGCCTATCAAAAATTGCACAAGCTGTGAAAATATTGCAACCAAATGGTGGACTTATAGACGCAATTGCAGCTTGTAATGTAACAATAATTCCAAGATGTATAGGGTGTATTCCCGCCTGTACAGCTAATGGGAAAAATATAGGAGTTAGAATTACAATAGCTACTATTGAATCTACAAACATGCCTGCAATATAGAAAAATAAAGTTACTGTTATTAAAATCTTAACTGCTGTTGGATTTGCACCAAGAACTGCTTGTGTTATCATTTGAGGAATTCTTGCATAAGATATTGACCAAGAAAACAAGCTTCCTGCTGCTACTAATATAAATACTGCAGTTGTAACAACAGCTGTTGATAAAGCAATATTTTTAAAATCTTTAAATTTAATCGATTTAAACAAGAATACTTCTAATAAAGTAGCATATAAAACACCCATTGCAGCTGCTTCTGTAGGACTGAACTTACCGCTATATATACCAGCAAAAATTATTACAGGAAAACCTAAAGGCCCAATCGCCTTTTTAAAGGCATTTACTTTGCCATTTAAATCAATTTTTTGAGTCATCTTAATACCTTTTTTCTTAGCTCTTATATAGTTGTACACTGAGAAGAATAATAGTATTAATAGTCCCGGAATTACTCCAGCTTTAAAAAGGTCTCCAACAGATGATCCAGTAACTACGCAATACATAATCATTGAAATACTTGGTGGAATAAGAAGAGCAATAATAGCTGAACTAATAATAAGTGCAGTGGTATCCTCATCTTCATATCCATTTTCTATTAACCTATTTCTCATAGGTTTTCCAATTGCTACTACCGTAGCCTGAGTTGAACCAGATATAGCTCCAAAAATAGTGCATGTTGCTGCAGTTGTAATAGCCATGCCACCATGTATGTGCCCTACAAATGTATCTACAAAATCTAATAATCTGTTTGATGTTTGACCTGCACACATAATATCAGCAGCAAATATAAACATTGGAACAGATAATAAAACTATGGGCTGAACTCCGGCAATTAATTGTTGGGTAGCTAAAAGAGGATTAATGTTTGGAAAATAAGTTAAAATTACTGCCAATGGTGCAACTATCATTGATATGTACATGGGAAAATTTAAGATAAACAATACACCCATAATTATCATTAGCATCCAAACCATCTTACATTTCCTCCTTTTCTTCTTCTAACTTATCTATTAAATTAGATAAATCTGTTTTTACCTCAACATCCAAAGGAATCTTAATATCACTTGTTATATAAAAATTATCTTTATCCTTAATATTAAAAATAAATGACCTTATATATTCAATTGTTGATAAAAGAAATCCAAATGGTACAACTGAATAAATAATATACATTGGGATTTGTAGTGCCGGTGTAACCCTGCCAAGGTTTTGAACACTAAGAACATATTTTACAGCCAAATATGTTATATATGCAGTAGCTACAGCAGAAACGAAAGAAATAACTACCATAAATAACTTTTTGTACTTATTATTTAACATGTCAAATACTATTGACATAGTAATATGTCTTCCTTTTCTTGCACAATAACCAAGACCGAAAAATGACACTAATATCAATAATGCTGATGCAACTTCTTCTGAAAATGTTAAGCTTTTGTTCATAACATTTCTCATAAATACACCTACTATTAGTAAAATTGCCATAAATATTACTGAGTAGCTTAGAACAAATTCTTCAAATCGTGATAGCGTCTTAGTAAAAAACTTATTCATAGATTTTCCTCTTTCCATTAAAAATTGGTTCGTATCAAAGCATATACTTTGATACGATTACCTTGATATTATTTCACCAATAACTTTCTTGGATAATTTGTCAATAATTCAACTCCAGTTTCTGTTATCCTTATTGGCTCACTAATATCTACCCCACAGTCTTCAAGCCATATACCAGGCATAAAGTGAAGAGTCATGTTAGGTTTCAATGTAGTTTTATCACCAGGTCTTAAACTAACTGTATGCTCACCCCAATCAGGTGGATAGTTCAACCCAAATGAATAACCAACACGAGAATCTTTAATAAATCCACTCTTTGCAATGCTTTTTGCCCATGTCCTTTCTATATCTTCACAAGTTATTCCTGGTTTAATAATTTCAAGGGTTTCCTTTATACCTTCAACAACTACTTCTGCTAAATCTTTAACTTTTTGTGGTGCATTGCCTAATATTATTGTTCTTGATAATGGACAGTGATATCTTCTATAATTACCTGCAATTTCAACTAATACTGTATCCCCGTCTCTATAAGGCTCATCTGTCCAACTTAAGTGTGGAGTTGAAGTCCTTATTCCACTTGGCATTAATGGAACTATAGAAGCATAATCTCCTCCATATTCTTCTGTACCATATATCTGAGCATGATAAACGTTTGCTGCTGCTTCATTTTGTCTTGTTCCTACATTAATAGAGTCAAAAGCAACTTGCATTGTTTTTTCTACAATTACTGCTGCTTTTTTTATGTATTCGATTTCCTTGTCAGATTTAATAATCTTTACCCAATTTACTATATTATTTCCATCAACAAATTTTGCATTGGGCAAGTCCTTAACTAAAGTTTCCTGGCATTTAGCTGTGAAATAATAAGCATCCATTTCTGTTGCTATTACTTTTTTATCATATCCCTTTTCTTTTAAAATGTCAGACACAAAATCCATAGGGTGTTTAATCAATGAATGAACATAATCATCTGTATACGGTCTAATATTTTCTTCTGAAAGCCATGATGTTAATCTTGCAGCATTTCCATCTTGTCCTCTTCCAACCCATATTGGTTCTTCTTGATCATTCATTACTATTAGGCATTGATGCACATAAAATGACCATCCATCAAATCCAGAAAGATAATTCATATTAGCCGGATCTGTTACTATCAAGACTTCAATACCTTTTTCTTCCATGCTTTTCTTAGTGTTACTTAGCCTTTCTTTGTACTCCGAAACGTCAAAATATAACGATTTCACTGTGTTTCCTCCCTTTTTATTGTATTGTCGTTTGTCGACAGTAAAGATTATATAATATCTCCACTTAGAAGACTATTTAAATGTTCCATGTTTATAAGAAATGATATGTTCTCTTAGAGCCTTTTTACATCTATCAATGTCCTTACTACGCAAGCTTTCAATTATTTCGTAATGATCAGTTGCTGACATAATCAAATCTCCTGTCTTTAACATATCATACAACATAGCAATCCTTAATTGAAAAAACATACTTTCTAAAATCTTAACTCTTCTCTGACTACCTGATTTTTGCCATATAAATCTATGAAAATCCATATCCTTTTTATTGATTAGTAATGATTTTTTATTATTATCCATTGATGATTCTGCAATGTCAACCATATCTTTAACTATTTGTTCTAAATGATTAAAATCATCATCGGTTAACTTATTTTCATAAATTAGAATTTTATTTATATTGTTTTCAAGTAATAATCTAATGTCAAATACCTCTTTAATATCATCTAAACTATATTCTGTTACATATGTTCCCTTTCGCGGTAAAGTCGTAAGTATACCATCATTTTCAAGTTCTCTTATTGCTTCTCTAATCGGAGCCCTGCTTATATCTAATGTGTTTGCTAATTCACTTTCATTTATATGGTCACCAACTTTATATTCACCACTTAATATTGCTTCTTTAATATAATCAACAACGACACTATTAAGATTTTCTCTCTTATTTAAATAGGCTTGTACTTCACTTAGCATTATTACCTCCATTTAACGTAAAATAATACACCATTATCATACATTTAGGCAATTATACCATATATATTGTCGACAATCAACAATTATTTTTTCTTTTTTTTCTACAAAAAGACTGTCCCCATTCGAGACAGCCTTACAGTTTATTTCATAACTATTACTTATTTATTTATTGAAGAACAATTCTTAGCTTTACTGCAGCCACCGCATCCTGAATGACAACCTGAACCATTCTTTTTTTGTTTTCTCATTAACATTACAACACCGGCTATAATTACTACAATTATCGAAATTACTACCATATCTGCTGTGTTCATAAATTACCTCCTTAAATCAGGTACGTACTATAAAATTATGTTACCAATTTGGTAAACGAACATTCCTACAACATACGCTGTTAGTGTCTGATAAACAGCTGTCAATGTTGCATACTTTAATGAACCAAGCTCTTTTCTTGTTGCTGCAAATGCTGCTATACAAGGCATATATAACAAAGTAAATGTTAAAAATGCAAATGAGCTAAGTGGTGTAAAAATCGTACTTAACACAGCTGAAAGCTGTATATCCGACGAAACTCCTGTTAATACTGATAATGTACTTACAACGGCTTCCTTTGCGGTAAGACCTGTTATAAGCGCTGTTGAAGCTCTCCAATCGTTGAACCCCAAAGGAATAAATATAGGTGCTATTACAGATCCTACGGAAGCAAGTATGCTGTATGAACTATCATCCACCATGTTTAGAGACCAGTTAAAGCTTTGTAAGAACCAAATAATTATTGTACCAATAAAAATTACTGTAAAAGCCCTTTCTATAAAATCCTTTCCTTTGTCCCACATATTTAATACTATACTTTTTCTTGATGGAATTCTATATGCAGGTAGCTCCATAACAAAAGGAACCGGTTCTCCTTTGAAAATAGTATTTCTAAGTAATAATCCTGAAAGTATGGCAACCACAATGCCCATTATATACAATGCAATCATAACTATTGCTGCATTTTCAGGGAAAAATGCCATTGTAATCATACCGTATATAGGAAGCTTAGCACTACATGACATAAATGGTGTTAATACTATAGTCATTTTTCTGTCACGCTCACTTGATAATGTCCTTGTTGCCATAATAGCTGGAACACTACATCCAAAGCCAATAAGCATAGGTACGAACGAACGACCTGATAAACCTATTTTTCTTAACAATTTATCCATCAGAAATGCAACTCTTGCCATATAACCGCTATCTTCTAAAAATGATAGAAAGAAAAATAGAACAACTATAAGTGGCAAGAATGACAACACACTTCCAACACCTGCAAATATACCATCTATTACTAAAGAATAAACCCAATCACTTACACCAAACCTAATCATTGCATCTGATGTGTACTCTGTAACTACTCCTATAAACTCTTCCAAAACTCCTTGAAGAGGAGCTCCTATCAACCCAAATGTAAGCCAAAATATAATAAACATTATTCCTATAAAAATTGGTATACCTAAATACTTGTGAGTTAATATTTTATCTATTTTCTCTGAACGTATTTGCTCATTTGTCTCTTGTTTCTTAATAACTGTGTCTTCACAGATTTTTTCAATATAGGTATATCTCATATCAGCTAAAGCAGCTTCTCTGTCAGTTTGTAGTTTGCTTTCCATATCTTCTACAACATGATTAATAATATGAGCTTGGTTTTCTGATATATTTAATTCTTTAATAGTTAGGTTATCACCTTCCACCAACTTAGTAGCGGCAAAACGAAGAGGATATCCTGCATTGGCAGCTTGGTCCTCTATTAAATGCGAAATAGAATGTATTGCTTTATGTACTTCTCCTGTACAAAAGTCAAGTCTTCTATTACAAATCTTTTCTTTTGACTGTGCAGTCTTCATAACAACATCAACCAACTCTGCTATTCCTTCACCCTTACTTGCTGAAATAGGCACCACAGGAATACCTAAGTGGCATGAAAGTTTGTTTACATCTATAGAATTACCGCTTGCTCTCACTTCATCCATCATATTAAGTGCTATCACCATAGGTATGGATAGTTCCATCAATTGAAGTGTTAAGTATAAATTTCTTTCTATATTTGTTGCATCAACAATATTTATAATTAAATCAGGATTTTCTTTTATGAGAAAATCTCTTGTTACAACCTCTTCCATTGTATATGGAGATAAAGAATATATTCCGGGCAAATCCACTAAAAATACATCTTTATGCTTTTTAATTTGCCCCTCTTTTTTCTCTATTGTCACTCCGGGGAAATTGCCCACATGTTGATTGCTTCCGGTTAAAGCATTATAAAGAGTTGTTTTACCGGAATTTTGATTGCCTGCAAGAGCAAAAATATGTTTCATATACTAACTACCTCTTTCAATACAATTTTTGAAGCTTCTTCTTTTCTTATAGTTAATACGTAATTTCTAAGAGATAACTCTATTGGATCACCCATAGGTGCTACTTTTCTTACTTTAACCTTTGTGTTTGGAGTCAAGCCCATGTCTAACAACCTTCTCCTTAAAAGCCCTTGGCCTCCGATTGATAAAATTACACCACCTTGACCCGGTTTTACATTATCTAATGTCATATCTTCTTCCTCCAATCCGCGATATTGATAATCATTATCATTTGATAATTTAATTATATTCCAATTGATAATCATTGTCAATAAGTATATTAATTAAAATACAAAAAAAAATGTCATTCTTAGCATAAGTGAAATACTCTTATAATTAACGAGATTCCTCTTGGTTCAGAACGACAATTCTTCTTTATATTACTTTATATCCTCTACGTTTGAGCCATATACTTCTATCACCGGCATTACAAACATAAATCCTGAGCCCGGTTCATCAAAGTAATCTAACTCTTCCTTTATTTTTTCAACTACACCATCAAGCTTATCTTTTTCTTTAATGATGCTTATAATCATTTTGCTATATGGTTTTCTACCATCTATAAGCT
>JAEZGU010000250.1 GCA_023416855.1 Bacillota bacterium | reverse complement strand
GATGTGCAGCGATACCATGAATTACTGCTTTACTTTCCTTATATTTTCTTGCTAAATCTTCACCTATAGTCACATGTGGACCTTCTACTTCATGATCTACCGCCTTGCCTATATCATGCAATAATCCCGCACGTTTCGCAATTTTTACGTCAGCTCCTAATTCTGCTGCCATAATGCCAGCTAAATAAGATACTTCCATAGAATGCTTTAAAACATTTTGTCCATAACTGGTTCTAAACTTTAATCTACCTAAAAGTTTTACAAGCTCAGGGTGAAGACCGTGTATACCTGTATCAAGTGTTGCTTGTTCACCTTCATCTTTAATTTGTTGCTCAACTTCCTTTTTAGCCTTTTCAACCATTTCATCAATTCTGGCTGGATGAATTCTACCATCAGCTATTAGTTTTTCAAGTGCTAATCTTGCGACTTCTCTTCTAATAGGATCAAACCCGGAAATTACTACAGCTTCCGGCGTATCGTCTATTATAATATCTATACCTGTTAGTTGTTCAAGAGCTCTAATGTTTCTTCCTTCTCTTCCTATTATTCTACCCTTCATTTCGTCGTTAGGTAAATCAACTACAGATACAGTGGTTTCCGCTACATGATCTGCAGAACATTTTTGAATTGCATATGTAATTATTTCACGTGCTTTTCTTTCCGCAGTTTCTTTTGCTTCTTTTTCTATTTCCTTTACTGCTATAGAAGCTTCTTGCTCTGCTTCTTTTTTAATGTTGTCAATCAAAATGCTTTTTGCTTCTTCAGATGAAAGTCCAGATATTCTTTCAAGCTCTTCCAATTGTTTTTCATGGATAGCTTCTAATTTATTTTCTTTGTTTTCAATATCTTTTAACTTCTTTTGTAGAGTTTCTTCTTTCTTTTCAACCTGCAAACTTTTTGCGTCAAGCATTTCTTCTTTTTTAATTAATCTTCTTTCATTTCTTTGAATTTCGTTTCGTCTTTCCTTGTTTTCTCTTTCATATTCATTTCTCATTCTATGAGCTTCGTCTTTTGCTTCAACAAGAATTTCTTTTTTTCTTGTTTCAGCTTCTTTTGCTGCTTCATCAATTAACCTTTTAGCTTCTTCTTCAGCACTACCAATTTTGCTCTCAGATATATTTTTACGAATTATAAATCCTACTATTATACCTATTATTGCGCAGATAATACCTACTATTACTTCTATGAACAATTCAGCACCTCCTGTTATTAAATTTTCAAGCTACGAAATATTTACATTTAACTAATAATTATCTTTTTATTAAATGATTAATTTCTAAGAATATATGAAATATTAAGTTTTTCTTAATATTGAATATAATATATTCTATAATTTTTTATGCATTATGTCAAGATAATTAGCAAAAAAACAGAACGGCAGCAAGCCGTTCTAACTATTTTACATATTATACAATATTAATCATCTAAACCGCCGGATTTGTCTGAATCATCGGAACTCAACACTAAATCACCCAGTTCAAATTTTTCTCTTACTTTTTTTTCTATTTCATTCATTAGCTCAGGATTTGAAGCTATATACTCTTTAGAGTTTTCTCTTCCTTGTCCAATTCTTGTGTTCTCATATGAATACCATGCGCCGGCTTTATTAACTACTCCTGCTTCCACTGCCATATCTAATATACAGCCTTCTTTAGAAATCCCTTTGCCATATATAATATCAAATTCTGCCTGTTTAAAAGGTGGTGCCACTTTATTCTTGACGATTTTTACTCTTGTTCTGTTTCCATAAACCTCATCACCCTTTTTAAGTGATTCTATTCTTCTTACATCTAATCTCATAGATGCATAGAATTTTAATGCTCTACCCCCAGTAGTAACCTCAGGGTTCCCAAACATTACTCCTACTTTTTCACGTAATTGATTTATAAATATTGCAACTGCATTGGATTTATTAATAGCTCCAGCTAATTTCCTAAGTGCCTGAGACATTAATCTTGCTTGTAATCCAATATGAGAATCTCCCATTTCACCATCTATTTCTGCCTTTGGAACTAAAGCTGCAACAGAGTCTACAACAATAACATCAATTGCACCACTCCTAACTAATGCTTCAGCTATTTCCAAACCTTGCTCACCTGTGTCAGGTTGTGAAATAATTAAATCTTCTATTGATACACCAAGTTTTTTAGCATAAGCCGGATCAAGTGCATGCTCAGCATCTATAAAAGCTGCTATACCACCTCTTTTTTGTGCTTCTGCTATTATATGTAATGCTACGGTTGTTTTACCGGATGATTCAGGTCCAAATACTTCTATGATTCTTCCTTTTGGAACTCCTCCTATGCCTGTTGCTATATCAAGAGGTAAAGCTCCTGTAGGTATTGATTCTATGTTTAACTTTGCATTTTCTCCAAGTTTCATAATAGAACCTTTACCAAATTGCTTTTCAATTTGAGCTAAAGCCAGCTCAAGTGCCTTATCTTTTTCCATCTCACGACTCCTTTGCAGAACATTTGTTCTTTTTATCATTATAACACAAACTTTTGTCTTGTCAACATAGAATTAATGAATTATTTATTTTATAACATTCAAATTTTCATAAATATATGTTGCTCCTGAAGTCACTGTCAAAAGCACAACAATAGCAACTAATGGTCCTATCCAAAGATTTGTGAATTCGAAATAACCAGTATAATTTAATAGAACAACAATTATCAGTATCATTTGGAAAATTGTTTTTACTTTACCCCAATTATTTGCGGCAATTGTAACTCCTTTTGAAGCAGCCAATGTTCTAAAGCCCGATACTAAAAACTCTCTTGAGATAATTAAAACTACTACCCAAGAACTCAAATAACCAATTTCAACAAATGCGATAAAAGCTGATGCAGTCAACAACTTATCTGCAAGAGGATCCATAAATTTACCGAAATCAGTGATTAAATTATCTCTTCTTGCTATATAACCATCAATTGCATCTGTTATTGCTGCAGCTGCAAAAATCAGCAATGGTAAAAATCTAAACATGCCTTTGCTTATATACAAAAATATCAAAAAAAGTGGTATGGCCAATATTCTTATTACTGTAAGCTTGTTTGGTAAGTTCATGTTCTTAAACCAATTCATCAACCTCATCTCCCATCAAATCATATTCTAAAGCATCATTTATTTTAACTTTATAAATATTGCCTAAAATTAATTCCTTATCTGATGTTACATATACACAACCGTCAATATCAATAGAATCCATATATGTCCTGCCTACATATATATTTTCAACATCCTTTTCTTCTATTAAAACGTCGTATGTGTTGCCTATTTTAGCTAAGTTGTTTTCATAAGATATGCCTACCTGTAGCTCCATTAACTGATCCTGTCTTTTTTGTTTTACATCATCGTCTACTTGATCAGGAAGCTTATATGCAGGAGTATGCTCTTCCCTTGAATATTGGAAAACACCAACTCTGTCAAGTTTATACTCTGCTAAGAAGTTTAATAGCTCCTCATGCTCTTCCTCAGTTTCTCCCGGAAAACCGGTTATTAAAGATGTTCTAATTATTGCACCTTCAACTTCATTTCTAATCTTATTAATTAAATCAATTATCTGTTTTCTATTTGTGTTTCTGTTCATTCTTCTTAAAATTCTATCATTGATGTGTTGCAACGGTATATCAAAATAATTAAGAAGCTTATCATTGTTTTTAAATTCATTTATAAGCTCATCATAAATATCCTCCGGATACAAATAATGAATTCTAATCCACTGTACTCCATCTATTTCAGATACTTTTTGTATTACTTCGTGTAGCTTTTTTTCACCATATAAATC
>JAEZGU010000245.1 GCA_023416855.1 Bacillota bacterium | reverse complement strand
ATTGAGACTGATAGATTGATTTTGAGAAAGTTCAAAATGACAGATTATGTAGACATGTATAACAATTGGGCTAGTGAAGATGACGTAACAAGATATATTACATGGGCGACTCATAAAAATATTGAAGAAACCAGAGATGTTGTTGCTAAGTATGTATTTGATTCGGAAAGAGACAACTACTATCATTGGTGCATTGAGCTAAAGGAAACAAATGAAGCAGTTGGAAGCATAGGTGCATTCAGGCTATTTGAAGATTTGAGCTTGTTTGAGGTTGGATATTGTATTGGCAAGAAATTCTGGAATAAAGGTATAACAACAGAAGCTATGCATGCAATAATTAAGTTTTTCTTTGAAGAGGTAGGCATAAACAGAATAGAAGCAAGACATGATACTAAAAACCCTGCTTCTGGAGTCGTTATGAAGAAGTCAGGGATGCAGCTAGAGGGCATATTGAGACAAGCAGGAAAGAACAATACAGGAATTTGTGATTCGGCTGTTTATGGTATATTAGAAGAAGAATGTGGCTATTGCAGCTATGGAGGCATTTATGAAGCGAAGTGACGGCACTTTATTAAAATCACTTAAACCTTTTATTAAGATTATTCCATATATAATGGAGAAAAGAAGTGATGCACAAAATTTTTCAAAGCAGGTATTTTGTGCTGACAGTATTGACAGATATATTACTGAGAAAAAAGAACAGGGCTTTAGATTAAACTACATGCATTTGTTTATAGCTTGTTATGTAAGGCTTTTAGCTGAAAGACCTGAGCTTAATCGTTTTATCATGAACAGTCAGATTTATCAACGCAATGATATCTATGTTTCCATGGCGGTAAAACGATCATTACGTGATGAAGGTGAAGAAACAACTGTAAAATTTAAATTTACTGGCAATGAAGATATCTTTGAAATAACTGAAATTATAAATAAAGAAATTGATAAAGCAATGTCATATACAGTTGGCACTGAAACTGATAAGCTTGCTGAAAAAGTAATGTCCATGCCTGGATTTATAAAAAAACTATTGGTGAAAATTTTAAAGACTATGGATAATTATAACATGCTTCCTAAAAGTATCATAGATGCAAGTCCATTTCATACTTCGCTATTTTTTACTTATTTAAAATCTATTGACACTAACTATATCTACCATCATCTTTATGATTTTGGAACAACAGGCATTTTTGTGGCACTAGGTCAGACTGAGAAGTTGCCAATGGTTGAGGGTGATAAGGTCGTTGTAAAGAAATGCTGTCAAATAGGCTATACCTTAGATGAAAGAATTTGTGACGGATTATATTTTGCAAGATCATTTAAGTTATTGGAAAAATACTTGAGGAATCCGCATTTGCTTGAAACAAGACGCAATGTAGAGATTGCATATGCAGAGTAAGAAATATAGATATAAATAGTAATAAATTTAAAAAGGGTAAGGTGTTATATTGAAAATTAATATTGAGCGTTTAAAGAACAATTTAATTAATCTAGGTAAAATTGGATACGAAGAAGGCAAGGGCATAACTAGATCAGCATTTACCAAAGAATATGAAGAAGGAAGAGCTTTTGCTAGAATCTTGATGGAAGAAGCAGGATTATATGTTTATCAGGATTCTGTGGGAAATTTATTTGGTAAACTTGAAGGAAAAGAAAAAAATAAATCAATATTGTTGGGTTCTCATATTGACAGTGTACCAAATGGAGGAATGTTTGATGGAAATCTTGGCGTATTAGCTGCAATAGAATGTATTCAAACACTTAAAGAAAATAAATATGATGCAAACTTTTCATTAGAAGCTGTAGCTTTTATTGGGGAAGAAGGAACAGAAGTGGGAGGAACATTTGGAAGCAGGCTTTTTTCTGGAGAATTTAAACCAAGTAAAAGTGACCTTGAATATCTTAAAACTGTAGGAATAACAGAAGAAGACACTCTAAATGCCAAAAGGGATCCTGAAACCCTAAAATGCTATTTAGAAATACATATTGAACAAGGAAATGTGCTTAATTCGGAAAAATTATCAATAGGAGTTGTTAAGGGGATAGTTGGTATCGCTCAATATAATGCCAAGGTTAATGGGAAGGCTAATCATGCCGGCACAACACCCATGAATTTGAGAGATGACGCTTTGGTTAAAGCTAGCAAGACCATAATTAATATTAATGACATTGTTAAAAAGATGGGAAGTCCTATGGTTGGAACTGTAGGTTATATTAAAATATATCCAGGAGCGATAAATGTGATTCCCGGAATGGTTGAATTTACTATTGAACTGAGAGATATGGACAGAACTAGAGTACTAAATGCAATGGAATTGATAAAAGAAAGCTGCTATAATTTAGACTTGGAAGTAGAAAATCTGGGTTTTGAATGGGAAGTAAATTTAAATGAAGAAATGCAAAATTTAATGGAAGAATCATGTAAGGATTTAAATTATAGCTATAAATATATGGTTAGCGGAGCAGGTCATGATGCTAATCCAATTTCAAAGATTACTCCTTCTGGAATGATATTTATACCTAGTAAAGATGGCATAAGTCACTCTCCTCTGGAATGGTCTGATTGGGAAGATATAGAAATGGGAACTAACGTTTTACTAAATACTATAATCAAAATTGACCAACAAAAATAATAATAAGGAGTGTATCTATGAATAGAAACTATTATAGAAAGTCCAGCAATGGCAAACCGCCAATTGGTTTATTTATTGGGATCATATTTGCATTAATAGGAACGCTAGAAGCAGTTCCGCAGTTATTCCCGATTTTAATATTTATTGCGATAATTGCAATTGTTTTTACTAAACGTGGTAAAGATGATAATAGAAGCTCAAGCAAGTTTGTTAATAAAACTGAAAGAAATAAGAATAATGCAAAATTTATTAAAACAAAAGATATTATTGTTATTGATGATGAACTAAATACAGAAGAGTATAAGAATAAAACAGATTTTGAAAAAAGGTTAGAGGATCTTAAAAATCTGTATATTAATGGATTTATGGAAAGAGATGAATATGAAGAAAAACGTAAAAGATTAACAGGTGGCAATTAAGCTAAATAATTTTCATAACATTGGAGGATAAAAAAATTGAATTTTATTAAAACAAATGATGCATTAAATGTAAATGGACATTATTCACAAGCAGTTGAACATAATGGAATGATTTTTATATCAGGAATTTTGCCATTTGATAACAAGACGGGTGAATTTGTAAACGGAACTGTTGAAGAACAAGTAAGAGCTGTATTTTCCAATCTGGATCATATATTGGAGGCTGGGGGCAGTAATAAGAGTAAGGTTCTAAAGACTACAATTTATATTCCTGGTGTTGAATTGAGGAGCAAGGTGAATGATTTGTACTGTGAGTATTTTGGAGAGCATAAGCCTGCCAGGTCAATTGTGCCTACTAATGCTCTTCATTTTAATGCAAATATTGAAATGGAAGCAATTGCTTACAAATAGTTATTGAGTGCGATAAGAAATTAAGCCCATAATGTAAAATTACTTTATTACATAAAAGATAATACAGAAGGAAAATTTAAATTGATGAATATAGTAACATTTATAAAACGAAATTTTGTTAAATTAGTAATTCAAGCCTTATTCATAGTAATACTGTTTATTAGTTTTATTTCAACAGAATTTTCTATTGGAATATTGAGGAATGATGGTAAGTCCGTTAATTATGTGGGGATTATCCGAGGCAGAACACAACAGCTAATAAAACAAGAGTTACAAGATAAACCAAATCAGCAACTTATAGATGAACTTGACGAAATTATTTATCAACTAAAGGTAGAATCTTCAGACAATCATTTAGCTATACACGAAGACTCAAAGTTACAGTATTCGCTTTCAGTTGTTGAATCAAAATGGATTGAATTGAAAAATGAAATATATAAATATAGAGCTGGGGCTGATTCTCGAAGACTATATGACTTAAGTGAAGAATATTTTGAATTGACAAATAAGTTGGTATTCGAAACTCAAGCATATGTTGAAAGTAAAGTGGATAAGGTTGCTTCATTGCGACAAAGGCTGTTGATAAGTATAGTATTGATTTTGGCTTTTAACATATATCAATTTATAAGTAAAATAAATATACAAGACAAAAATACTGTGTTGAGTAGTATTGCTTACATTGATTCACTTACAGGTCTTTCTAACAGAGCTCACTGCAATGCTGTTATCAGTGAATATAATAAAATGGAAACTTTACCTAGCATAGCCTGCATTTATATTGATTTAAATAATTTAAAGGCAACTAACGACCTTTTGGGACACGAAGCTGGAGATAAATTTATTAGAGACTT
>JAEZGU010000191.1 GCA_023416855.1 Bacillota bacterium | reverse complement strand
ATATCACCCAATTGTAGGTTTCCCGGAAAACCCTCATTAATTGGCATAACTGGCGATACATTTGGTATTTGCACACTCATGTTTTGTTCTCCTTTAATTTGTTATATCAAGAGGAATAGGCGGGATTACGATAGTTTGTTCATTATCTTCACTTCCACCTTGAGCAGTAGGAATGAGATTTATTTTATAATTAGTTGAAACATTAGGAAAAACTCTTACATCTATTATATTTGTGGTATAATAACCTATTGCTTGAACCCTCATGTTGTATCTTGTGAATTCATATTCTCTTTCTCCGTGCATTACTGGCAATGTAACAACAGGCGCGTTACCGCTCCTGTCAGTAACAAGATGGTATAAAACATGTTTTTCGCCATCTTCATGAATATCATAAATAGTGATAACTGCATCTGGTACAGGAAGTGCACCGGAAGCAGTATATACTATAATAGATATATACCCGAATTTATCAGTGTCATTGTCAGTGTGAGGAGGTGTTTCTAATTTTCCTGGCATCATATTTTTTATTTTGTAGGGCTTTATTTTATTACATATATTATTAAAATTCATTACAACACACCTTTCAAGTTATTTAACCTGTTTAATAATCAATATATGCATTAAAAAAAAATATGATTAAAATATAGTTTAATAGTTAAAAATATTTGCTTTAGAAAATATTTATTTAAATTCTATAATTTTATTGACATAAAATTAATAATATAATATACTTTGAAGGTCAAAGTATTAAAATAAATTTACACAAATCGGACATTAATTTAGATAAATGTTGACTTTATTGGAGAAATTTATTATTTTATATACATAGGAACGGTAAAAAAAACTTAGGAGGTTTAGAATTGCCAAACGAAAAATTAAATGAGCTAAGAGAAAAAATTGAGAAAGTGAAATTAGGCGGCGGACAAAAGGCAATAGACAAACAGCATGAAAACGGTAAATTAACAGCAAGAGAAAGAATATTAAGCTTGCTGGATGAAAAGAGTTTTGTAGAAATTGATGCTTTCGTTGAACACAGATGCGTAAATTTCGGAATGGAAAAGAAAGTGGTTCCCGGTGAAGGTGTAGTTACCGGTTACGGAACTATTAACGGAAGATTAGTTTACATATATGCTCAAGATTTCACTGTTATAGGCGGATCTTTAGGAGAAATGCATGCCGCAAAGATAGCAAAAACTCAAGAAATGGCATTAAAAGTAGGTGCACCAATTATAGGCATAAATGATTCAGGCGGAGCTAGAATACAAGAAGGTGTTGATGCACTTTCAGGATATGGAAAAATATTCTATAACAATACAATCAGCTCAGGTGTTATTCCTCAAATTTCTGTAATTTTAGGCCCTTGTGCAGGTGGTGCTGTTTATTCACCGGCTATTACTGATTTTATATTTATGGTGCAGAATACAAGCAAAATGTTTATAACAGGTCCAAATGTAATAGAAACTGTTACAGGCGAAAAAGTTTCTCCTGAAAAATTAGGTGGAGCAATGACACATAACAGCATAAGTGGAGTAGCACATTTTGTAGATGATTCAGAAGAAGAATGCATGAACCACATTAAGAGGTTAATAAGCTTCTTACCTCAAAATAATTTAGAAATAACACCATCTCAATCAGTTTCTGATGATTTAAACAGGATGGATGAAATATTAAATGAAATAGTGCCTGAAAATCCAAATAAGGCATATGATATGAAAGAAATTATACATACCTTAGCTGATAATAGAGAATTTTTAGAATATCAGCCATACTATGCAATGAACATAATTACTGGCTTTATAAGATTAAACGGATCAAGTGTTGGCGTTATAGCAAGTCAGCCTAAAGTTTTGGCCGGATGCTTAGATATAAACGCTTCTGATAAAGCTGCAAGATTTATAAGAACATGTGATGCTTTTAACATCCCATTATTATCGTTAATGGATGTACCGGGATTCTTACCGGGAACAACTCAAGAATTCGGAGGAATTATAAGACACGGTGCAAAAATGCTTTATGCATTTTCAGAAGCAACAGTTCCAAAAGTAACTGTTATAACAAGAAAAGCATATGGCGGATCATATATTGCAATGTGTAACAAGGAATTAGGAGCTGATATGGTATTAGCATGGCCTACAGCGGAAATAGCAGTTATGGGTCCGGATGGAGCTGCAAATATTATATTTAAAAAAGAAATAGAAGAAGCAGAAGATAAAAATGCAAAACGAAGTGAAATGATTTCAGAATATAGAAATAAGGTAGCAAATCCATACACTGCTGCCGCAAGAGGTTATGTGGATGCAGTTATAGAGCCGGCTGAGACAAGAAAGAGAATTATCAGCGCATTTGACATGTTAGCAGGAAAAAGAGTTCTTCGACCTGAAAAGAAACATGGTAATATTCCTCTATAATGTGCAGGTCCTTATTAAAGGAGGCAGATAAGTGAGTTTTTTTAGCAGCTTGTTTAGGAAAGACAAAGAAGAAACAAATTCTGTTAACAGTATTACCAATTCAAACATTGATGATGAGGATGAAATAGCTGCTGTTATTGCAGCAGCTGTTGCATCTATGAATGAAGAGGAAGAAATAGTTGCTGCCATAACAGCTGCAATATCTTGTATATTGGGCAAAAACACAAGTGAATTTATTGTGAGAAATATTACAAGAAATTATGAAGTTGAATCAGTATGGGCGTTAAAAGGCAGAATGAATTTAATGAGATAATTAGCACGGAGGAAAAATGAAGAAATTTAACATTACAGTAAATGGCAAATCATATGCAGTAGAAGTAGAGGAAGTAGGAGCAGGGCAGGGAGGTTTTACATATCAACCGGTACAAAATACACCACAACCTGCAACAGTTCAGTCAACTCCACAAACGAATGCTCAGCCTGAATCAACAGTTCAAGCTGCATCAAAAGCACCTGAAGGACCGATCGCAGGAGAGTTAATATCAGCTCCTATGCCGGGAACATTATTAGATATTAAAGTTACCGAAGGTCAAGCTATAAAATCCGGAGATATTATTTTAATTTTAGAAGCAATGAAAATGGAAAATGAAATTGTAGCCCCAAACGATGGAGTTATTAAAAAAATTCACACAACCAAGTTATCCGCTGTTAGCACTGGAGATGCACTTGTAACAATTGGATAAATAATTAAGTTTTCTTAACTCTTCTTTCAAAAAGAAGAGTTTTATTTTGTCTAAGAATGTGTTAAAATGTAAAATACTATCTTTAAGCATTAACAAGGGGATTAAAATGATTAACAATGAGGATATTATCAAGCTGCTGTTAATTGATGGATTAGGGAGAAAGTCAATTAACAAAATTTTAAGTTACATAGATTCAAAAAACTTAAAGTTAAACAACTTTTCTGAAATTGTAAAATTGTTGAACAGTATAGGAATAAAAAAATTACACATTGATACAACTAAAATTGAAGAAGAAGCTTTAATTATAATTGAATCCTGCAAAAAAGCTAAAATAAAGATCATTAGTATCTATGATAAGGAATATCCTTGTAAATTAAAAGAAATAGAGGATAAGCCTTTATTATTGTATGTTGATGGTGATATAAACCTTTTAAATCAGGATAACAATATAGCTATTGTAGGAACAAGATCTCCTTCTCAAGAAGGATATGAAATAAGTTCTATTTTTGCAGAGAAGCTTGCAGAAGAAAAGTGTTGTATAATAAGCGGACTAGCTTCAGGATGTGATGAAGCAGCACACTATGGATGTCTTCAAGCAAATGGAAAAACTGTTGCCGTTATACCTTCAGGACACTTGTACGCTCGCAAGGCAAATAAAGTATTATATAACAGAATTATATTAACTGGTGGAGCTATAATTTCTGAGCTTCCTCCTAACTTAAAATCACAAAAACATACATATATAGATAGAAATAGGATAATTGCAGCAATATCTGAGGGTGTTATAGTTATAGAGGGAGGTCAAAAAGGTGGGACATCACATACTGTTAGGTTTGCCTCATCATATAATAAACCTGTAGCTTATACTATAAGTAATTGTATGGACACGGTACAAACGTCATTAATAAATAATAATATAGAAATTATAGATAGTTTTGAAAAATTGGTAAAATTTAAAAATAAAATATGCAAAAAAGGTGCTTGACAAAGTAAATAATGATATAGTATAATCAATCTTGCTGTTAGCGAAATACAGCATATTACGCGGATGTGGCGGAATTGGCAGACGCACTAGACTTAGGATCTAGCGGGATACCGTGGGGGTTCGACTCCTCTCATC
>JAEZGU010000190.1 GCA_023416855.1 Bacillota bacterium | reverse complement strand
TCAGGATAAAAAGTCATTATTGCATTATTCCCTGCCCCTAAAAGAGATGAAACTGCCACACCTGCCAAAATAAGCCTATTTGTTGCAACCCCTTCTTTCCATGCTAAGAAGTAAATAAACAATGTAGCTAAAAGAGCTCCCACAAATGCACCCATAGGAGCAAGATAATAATAATCCGGAAATATAATTAATATTACTAAAGTCAAAAGACCTGCCCCAGAGGAAACCCCTATTATGTTAGGACTAGCTAACGGATTTCGCATTACCCCCTGAAGTATACACCCCGATAATGCAAGACAAGTTCCTACTAATGATGCTGTTATTGTCCTCGGAAGTCTTACGTTCCAAATTATCTGGTAATTCACTGTTTCTTGTTCAAAAAATATAGCACGTATAATTTCAACAGTTGATATTTTTACAGCACCATTGCCCATACTTATAAAAAATCCCGCAATTGCAAAACATATACAAGCAATCAGAATTGCACTTTTTTTTATTTTGTCTTTTTTTTTGTTGCAGTTAGTCATGCTAATTTCTACCTCTTTATTTAACATTTAGAGATTCTTCAAAAGAAGAAGAATCTCTCGTGTAATGTAATTATTTATATTCTCCAAACACTTCAGGATAAATCATTTTTGCTAAACCCTCATATGCTTCTGGGTATTTGTCATTAGGCTTGTACAAATATAAATCCTTTGGAAGAACAATATATCTGTCTTCTTTAACAGCTGTAAGAGATGCCCATGCTGGATTATCTAAAGCTTCTGATTTTAATCTTTCAGTAATTTTCTCCAAATCACTTCCCATAGTTTGTACAAATATGAAATCAGGGTCTTCCTGCAATATTTTTTCTATGCTATATGTCTTTGTATCTGCACCTGTGTCAGTAGAATCAGATATATTGATTACATTTAAATCCTTTATCATTTCACCTACCATAGTGTTTGAGTCTCTTACTGTGATGCTTTTAGCTGTGGCAAACATTATTACTGCTTTATAGTTTTTATCTTTAGGTGCTTTTGTAATTATTTCATCAATTTTCTTTTGAATATTATTCACATGGTTTTCATACAAATCTTCTCTTTCTGTTATAGCTGTAAACAACCTTACTGTTTTGTAATAATCCTCTAATAAATCATTATCCAAATCAATTACTTGTATGTTGTTTTGTATTAGTAAAGGTCTCATTTCTCTTTGTGCAGTATAGCTTGAAGAAATAATTACTAAATCAGGCTGTAAAGCTAATATTTTCTCGAGACTTGGTGAACCCATTGCACCCACAACTTCCGCAGACATAGCATTTTCAACTATTTTATCTTCAGATTCTTCAACTCTACCAACAACAGTTCCACCTGCTTGGTCCCACATTTCTAATAGAGAATTCTGTAATACAACAACCCTTTGAGGATTCTTTTTTATAGTTACTTCTTCATCTGATGAATCTGTGAAAATAACATCTTCTTCATTTATTGTTATTCCATATTCTGATACTACTTTTTCTTCTTTTTTATTTTCCTCTTCTGCTTTTACTTGATTTTCCGAAGGTATATTCTCTGTTTTAGGTTGTTCATTATTTTCAACAGTTTTACTACATCCTGCAAAAAATACCGCTATTATTACAATTGTTAATATCATTTTTAAAGCATTTAATTTTTTCATTTTTTCTCCTTTAAATTAATTTATTTTCATAACCTCTTTTGGTTATTATTTTATTGTTTTTTATATAGGTTGAGCTGTTTCCTACTATTACTATGCTCAGCATATCAACTAATTCATAATTAATTGTATCTATAGTGCAATTGTGAACTTGTTGATTTTCTCTTCCTGCATTTTTTACTATACCTACAGGAGTCGAACCAGCTTTGTGTTTTTTCATTATCTCAAAAGCATTTTTCAAATAATCTGGTCGTCCCTTGCTTCTGGGATTGTAAAGGCAAATTACAAAATCCCCTTGTGATGCTAAGTCAATTCTATTATAAATTAAGTCTAGAGGCGTTAATAAATCACTTAAGCTTATGTGGCAAAAATCATGCATTAGAGGTGCTCCAAGAACTGCAGCTGCAGCTGTTGATGCTGTTACTCCACTTACAACCTTCACTTCTTCATCTTCTGCCATCTCTAAAATCAACCCTGCCATACCATATACCCCTGCATCTCCTGAGCTTATTACGGCAACTATCTTTCCTGTTTTTGAAATTTCAACGGCTTTTTTAACTCTATCTATTTCTTGCTTCATACCGTTTGAAACAACTTCCTTTTCTTTAATTAAATCTTCAATTAAATCTATATACGTCTTATATCCAACAATTACATCTGCTTTTTCTATTGCATCAATTGCTTCATATGTCATTGTTTTCTGACTTCCTGGACCTATACCTACAGCGTATATCATGATAACTCCCATCTTTTATTTATTAATATAGTAGTAAAATAAGAAACATCAGATTTATTAATATCGTTAATATTCTTATATATAATTTCTTCATTTTTTGAAGAATTGCTTACAACTATAGAATGATTTTGAAGATTTTCCTTAAGTAACATTTCTATAACTTCATCAAAGTTATTGTATACCTTCATTAAAACAATTGAATTCTCATTTTTAATATACTGTCTAAGCTTATCCGTTCCCATGGTAGCAGGTAGAATTATTAAAGGATCCTCTCCCTCTACTAAAGGAAAATTATTATTTGATGCAATATCTAAAAATGATGCAATCCCAGGTATTGTTGTTATCTTGATTTTATCTTTTAAAATTTTTAATAGATAAATGTATGTACTATAAACCATAGGGTCTCCAATAGTTATAAAACCTACTTCTTTACCGTCTGATACATCTTGAATTATTTCAAGAGCAATTCCATTCCAAGCTTTTTGAAGCTCATCTGTATTGTAATTCATAGGAAAATGCCTTGCTTTGATTATTGTTTTTTCATTTATATAATCCTTTACAATACTGTGTGCAGTACTGTATTTTTCTTCTTTTTTAGCTGTGGGTACATACAAAATGTCTAGTGTGCCAAGTACCTCTATTGCTTTTTTTGTTACTGACAGGCTACTTCCTACACCTACTCCTATACCATAAAACATAAAACCTCCTAGTTAATTGATTCTGTATTATTCCAAATTGTACAACAATGCATTGCATATGGCTGCAGCTATATTGCTTCCACCTTTTCTACCCTTAGCAACAATGTATTCAACATTGTCTAAGCTCATTATCAATTCCTTTGCTTCCACTACATTTACGAATCCAACAGGAACTCCGATAATAACGTCTGGTTTAAATGTCCCTTTCTTTATCATTTCATATAGCTTTATTAGAGCAGTTGGAGCATTGCCCACTGCAAAAATTATAGGACCTTGTATTTTTGATGCCCTTTCCATTGAAACAGCAGCCCTTGTTTCACCTCTCACTATGGCTTCCTTTGCTACATCCTCGTCTGCCATAAAGCAATGTATGTTCACACCGTATTTTGCTGCTGCTTTTTTATTTATTCCTGAATATGCCATGTTTGTGTCAGTAACAATTGTTGCTCCGTTTTTCAGTATTTCCTTTGCCTTTTTTACAGCATTTTTTGAAAAACACATATTTTCTAAATAGTCAAAATCTGCTGATGTATGTATGACCCTTTTTACTATAGGTTCTATTTCCTTATCAAGTTGTATTGCTCCCATTTCTTCCTGTATAATTTCAAAGCTTCTCTTTTCAATGTTGTGAGGCTCTACAAATTTTATATTTTCCATTTTTCCTCCTCCCTGTGTACCTTATTCCCTTTAAAATTTCACTTCATAGTCATCTACGGCTGCTGCAACTGTAACTGAATTAACAACAGTTTTATTTATAATTAATTTTTTTGATTTACTTCCCATAATTGCAGCTCTTTCACATACTGTATCAACTCCTGCAATTTTTTTTACAAAATCAGAATTTGAAAACTGTCCCTGTATTTTACATAGCTCATCCTGTGAATATGTATTAAAGGGAGCTTTGAAAATTTCAGCTGTCTTCTTTATTCCTTCTTCTTCTTTTTTTAAATCAATTGAATTTATAGAGCTAATAGCAAAATGTGATATATTATGAATGCTTAAAACTTCCTTAATGGCAGTGTATATATCATTAAAATCTGTTTTTTTTCTGCAACCCACTCCTACAGATACAATCTTCGGAATTAAATTCAATGTATTATTAAAAGGAGATTTATTAGAATCAAGGCTAACACATATTCCTATTTCTCTTTCATTTAAATCTACTTCTAAAGGCAAGTTTCCTACTACGTTATAATCAGATTCAAAGCCTATTTTTTTATTTTCCAAAATGTCTGCAGCGATGTCTCTTGCTCTTTTTAAGCTCATTATGTGAAGATTGCTGTTATTCGCCCATTCATCCACTGCAAATTTTCCATTTATATCAGTAGCCGTAGTAATGATAGGATTACCCCCAACAATTTCTGCAATTTTTAGAGTAAGCTTATTTGCCCCACCAATATGACCGCTTAAAAGTGATATTACATTAATTCCTCTCTCATCCATACATAAAACTGCAGGGTCGTTTTTCTTGCTTTTAACAAAAGGCGCTATTGCTCTTACTGCGATGCCAGCAGAACCAACGAAAATTATACTATCTACATTTTTGAAGGATTTTTCTACAGACTTATATAAATCTTCTTCACGTAATTTAACCAGCCTTGCAGAACTTACGTACCTCTTAGGGACATAAGCATTTACTTCATGGTAACTTAAATTTTCAATTAATTTATCACATAATCTTGCTCCATTACTTGAAAATGCGTACATATCAATTTTCATTTTTCTTCCTCTTATATTTCACTATCATATTCAATTGCTTTTTTTACAAAATTTTGCGCAAAATTAATGTTTCCTCTAAAATTTATATGTGGATACCCCATAAACTTTGTTTCATCAGCTATGATAGCATTCCAACTCCTGTTTGACTCAGGCTTTACCGCTAAAAATGCTTCTCCTGTTCTATTGCTGTCAGAATAATGAAATTCATGACCATTAATTGATTCACCAGCTTTGCACATCATATTATTATTTTGGCTTGTTAAAGTAATGTACCCAAATCTTTTAAGGGAGTCAGTCATGTAGCTGTTCCCTTCTATTGCTCCTACAAGGCTGTATTTTTTTCCTTCTTTATTAGTGAAGCTATCCATTAAATACATATATCCACCGCACTCCGCAAAGGTAGGAAGACCTTTAATTACTTTTTCTTTTATATCATCAAGCATTGATTTGTTCTCTGAGAGTTCCTTTATATATAATTCTGGATACCCTCCTCCAATATATAATCCACCTATGTCTTTTGGAAGCTCTTTATCTTTAAGGGGACTGAAAAGAACTATATCAGCACCCATTTCCTCAAGAATGTCCCAATTATCCTCATAATAAAAACAAAAGGCTTTGTCATAAGCAACAGCAATTTTTGTCTTGCCTATATAGCTAATGTTTGGTTCGTCATATTCTATAGAATCAGTACTTGCAGCCAACTCATATAAGCCTTCTAAGTCAATTGTCTTTAATGCCTGACTACCTAATTGTTCTATTATAAATTTAAGATCACCTATTTCTTCTGCTGTTACAAGTCCCAGATGCCTACTCTCAAGTTTACAGCTTGGTAGATTAGGCATGTAACCATAAACCTTAACATCTGTATTTAACTCAATTATATTTTTGTAATACACATACATTGCATCTGAAACATTATTTAAAATTACACCTTTAATATTGCTATTATCTCTGAAGGTTTTAAACCCATGAACTATTGCACCAACTGATACAGCCATACCACTAGGATTAATAACTAATACAACAGGGCAATTTAAAACTGATGCTAATTCATAGGTGCTACAGGATGTATTAGTTCCTATACCGTCATAATATCCCATGGCTCCTTCTATAATTGAAATATCCACACCCTCAGTGTTTTTTCCAAGAATGTATCTACAATTATTTTCACCAATCATGAACTTATCCAAATTCCTTGAAGGAACCTTCATAATCCTCGAATGAAACATTGGATCAATATAATCAGGGCCTGCCTTGAAGGAAGAAACTTTATTACCTCTCATTTTAAACGCTTTTAAGACAGCTACTGTTGTTGTTGTTTTTCCGCTATTGCTGCTTACAGCAGAAATTATTATTCTAGGTGCTTTTGCTTTCACAGTATGCCACTTCCTTTTCCACTGATTATATAAATTGGATTCTGACCCATCATTAGGTCATATTTTCCTATCTTTTTGGATTTAGCAACTGATACACTTACTATTTCTACATCTTCAAAATTATACTTTTCCATACAGCTTATAGCTTCGTTCAAGCTTTGTAGCGTAATTGTGTTAATTACCAAATTAACATGAGGATTCTTTTTTAAAACAGCATTTACTATATCATCCATGTTTCCGCTACTTCCGCCAATGAAGCATGCATCAGGTTTTGGTAAATTTTCTATAGTTTCAGGTGCTGTACCGTTTATGATTTCAATATTATAGGTCTTAAACTTATCTATGTTTTTTTCTATTAAACTCACTGCTATTACATCTTTTTCTATAGCATACACTGTTCCATTGCATAGCTTTAATGCAGCTTCAACTGATACAGAGCCAGTTCCTGCTCCAATATCATAAACGGTATAATAGCTTTTTAAATTGAGCTTTCCAACACTTATAGTCCTTACTTCACTTTTGGTCATGGGAGCCTTGCCTGTAATAAACTCTTCATCTCTTATTGATCTAAATCCTTCATCTATAGATATAAAATCATCATTATGAACAATCATTACTGCAAGTCCTTCAAACTTCATTTCGGCAATTACTGCTGCATTATCTTCTACTATTCTTTCATTTTTATAGGATAAATTTTCTCCAACACTTACCTTTAGGTGACCTAAACCAGTACTTTTTAAAATTCCACATATATTGTCTGCACTAAAATCACTAGATGTAAGTATAAATGTTTTTTTATTAAAAATTACATTGGATATAATATTTAAGTTTCTCCCGTGGGCACTGACATATTTTATATCATCCCATGATAAATTCAATTTAGCTGCAAAATATTGAAGTGAACTGATTGCTGGAATGTTTTCAACTTTAATTTCTTCATTTTTCACCAATAACTCGGTAATTTTTTTAGATAGACTGTAAAAACCTGAATCTCCTGAAACCAAAATACCATAAGTTTTATAGTTCTCATGACTTATATATTCACATATATTTTCAGCATTATAACTTTCATATATATGTTTATTTAAATTCTGAAAATCCATGAGCATTCTTTTTGCTCCTATTAAACAATCACAGGATTCTATTGTTTGTAAGCCCTGAGTATGCATGTAGTTTAAATTTCCGATACCCAAGCCGATAATAAAAACTCTCTTCATACATTACCTCTTATTATTTGTTTGAAGTTCTCCAATGTTACACCTTCTTCTTCAGGCTTTTCCAACACTAAACATTTAATATTTGCTTTAACACATGCACTTACCT
>JAEZGU010000079.1 GCA_023416855.1 Bacillota bacterium | reverse complement strand
ATAGGAGGTCCTGCAGCAATTTTTGTAGAACCTGAAGATACAGAAGATTTAAAAACAGTTTTAAGCATAATTAAAGAGTATCAGATTGACTGCTTTATTTTAGGGAATGGAACAAATTTGCTTGTTTCAGATTGTGGATATGAAGGTATAGTAGTAAAAATTGGAGAAAAATTTAATTATTTTCACCGACAAGACAATACTGTGACAGCGGGAGCAGTGGTGTTACTATCAGTACTTGCAAAATATTTGGCAAAAGAAGGGCTTGGAGGGTTTGAATTTGCCAGCGGTATACCCGGATATTTAGGTGGTGCTGTCTATATGAATGCAGGCGCTTATGGCGGTGAGATGAAGCAGGTAATAAAAAATGTTAAGTGCATGGATTTAGATGGCAATTTACATAATTTTTCAAATGAAGAAATGGAATTTTCATATAGACATACGAAGATTAGCGATTCTGAATATATTGTTCTTGAAGCTACTTTAGAGCTAACATCTAAAGATAAGGATGAAATATATGCGATAATAAAGGACCTAAACGAAAGAAGAATATCTAAGC
The DNA here is from genome assembly GCA_023416855.1 of Bacillota bacterium. GTDB lineage: Bacteria > Bacillota > Clostridia > Tissierellales > Sedimentibacteraceae > Sedimentibacter. The sequence goes on along the minus strand of JAEZGU010000079.1, from coordinate 21,352 downwards.
AACCTCTTAATTTACCAAGCGCAGGAAGCACATTTAAAAGACCTACAAATGGTTATGCTTCTAAACTTATTGAAGATGCGGGTTTAAAAGGTTTAATTCATAAAGGGGCGATGGTTTCTGATAAACATTGTGGTTTTATTGTTAATATTGACAATGCAACATGTGATGATGTGCTTGAACTGATGCGAATTGTTGTAAGCACAGTAAATGATAAATTTGGAATAAAATTAGAACCTGAAATAAAAATTCTTGGAACAAAGTTATAATATACGAAAGGGGTACTATGCGAACAGTATCAGATTATCATATACATTCAACATATTCAAGACGTAACCACGGAAAATCAAGCATTGAAGAAATTGTGGAAAGAGCAGTTGAACTTAACCTTAAGGAAATTGCTATAACTGATCATGGTCCTAAGCATTATTTGTATGGAATAGATGAAAAATTAATCCCGGAAGCAAAAGAGATAGTAATTAAAATGCGTGAGAAATTTCCACAAATTAAAATATTATATGGTGTGGAAGCAAATATTTTGGATTATGAGGGAACTACAGATATTTCAGATGTTGTTAAAAAACATTGTGATATTATTTTGTGTGGCTACCATATGGGTGTATTATTTACTTCTCCAAAAGATGCGTTTAATTTCACGATTAAAAATAAATTTAGTACAAAAATGGCTGTCAAAAACGCTATGGCATTAGCAAATGCAATGAAGAAATATAATATCAATATTTTAACACATCCGGGAGATAAAATCCCTTGCAATATAGATATTGTTGCTAAAGCGGCCGAAGAAACTGACACAATTTTAGAAATAAACAACAGTCATGGACATTTAAACGTTGAGGAAATAAAAATAGCTTCAAAATATAATGTTAAGTTTGTTATAAACAGTGACTCTCACATAAAAGATAAAATAGGCAGTTTTGAAAATAGTCTAAAGGCTGCTATAGAAGCGAAATTGGATTTGAAGCGAATTATAAATTTAGAATAGAAAGGGATGAGCATATGGAGTTTGTAATTATTACCGGAATGTCAGGTGCCGGAAAAAGCCAGGCAATCAAAATATTAGAAGATATAAATTATTATTGTATGGATAACATGCCTCCTGCACTTTTGCCTAATTTTGCGGAACTTTGCATAAGCTCCTCCAAGGAAGTTAACAAGGTCGCGGTAGTTGCTGATATAAGAAGTGGTATCTTTTTTAAGGACTTGTTCAACAGCTTAGAAATTTTAAAAAACAAAGGCATTAAACATAGGATACTTTATCTTGATGCTTCTGACGATGAGCTTGTTAAACGTTACAAGGAACAAAGAAGACCTCATCCTTTAAGTACCACAGGTACAATAATAGATGGAATTCATGAAGAAAGATTAAAATTAGAAGAAGTTAAAAAGCATTCAGACTATATTATAGATACTACAAATATGAAGCTTGGACAATTAAAGGAAGAACTTCATAATATTTTCGTACAGGGTAACATTTTATACAATTTAAACATTACATTAATGTCTTTTGGATATAAATATGGAATACCTCAGGATTCAGATTTAGTTTTCGATGTAAGATTTTTACCTAATCCTTTTTATATTGACACATTAAAGGATTATACAGGTAATGACAAAAATGTACAAGATTATGTTATGAGTTTTGATTCAACAACAGTTTTTATTGATAAGCTTGTTGATATGCTGTTATTTTTGCTACCTCACTATATAATAGAAGGTAAAACTAATCTTGTTATATCCATAGGGTGTACAGGAGGCAAACATCGATCTGTAACTATTGCAAATCGAATTGCTTCAATCTTAAATGAACAAAACTATAGAATTATCGTAAATCACAGAGATGTAAACAAGCAAAAGAGGTAGATTATGAAAGTAGTTGTTTTTGGTGGGGGTACAGGTTTATCCATACTTCTGAGGGGACTTAAACATTATACAAAGGATATATCAGCGGTAGTTACTGTAGCAGACAATGGCGGTGGATCCGGAGTATTAAGGGAAGACCTTGGAATGCTACCTCCAGGCGATATGAGAAACTGCATCATAGCCTTAGCTGATATAGAGCCTGCAATGATTAAGTTATTGCAACATAGATTTAAAGATGGTTATTTAAATGGACAAAGCTTCGGAAATTTATTTATAGCAGCAATGTATGAAATATTTGGTGATTATGAGCATGCCTTAAAGGAAATAGGCAGTATTTTCAGATTGTCAGGTAAAGTATTACCGATGACATTGCAGGATACACAGCTAAAGGCTTATTTAAACAACGGTGATTGTATAGTTGGAGAAAAGGATATACCTGAGTTTGCTACTAAATCAAATAGCAAAATAGACAGAGTTTCCTTAGTTCCGGATATTTGTATGCCATTAGAAGAGACGATAAAAGATATTAAAGAAGCTGATATTATTATAATAGGACCTGGAAGCTTGTATACCAGTGTTATGCCTAATCTGTTGGTTAAAAGCATACCTGATATGATAACTAACTCAAAGGCAACAGTATTTTACGTTTGTAATTTAATGACGCAACCTGGTGAAACAGATAATTATAATGTACTTGATCATGTAAATGCAATAATTAAGCATAGTAATAGGCATATCATAGATTATGTTATTGCAAATGATGAGCTTATACCAGAAGAACAAATTGAAAATTATAAATATAAGGGAGCTTCTCAGGTTATTATTGATAAAGATCAAATTAATACCCTTGAAGAAATGAACATTAAGGTTATAAGCAGCAATTTTATTGAAATTAGAAAAAACTATATTAGACATAATTCAGGAAAAATAGGACAACTATTGCTAAATTACATTAATGAAAAAAATAATCAACTAAGGAAGTGATCTTATGAACAAACCGAAAATTGATGAATCACAGTTAAAAATAGTTGACGGAATGATTGATTGGGTTAGAGTAGTTAATAAAAACAATGTAGTTCTTTATGCTAATAAAAGAATGAAAGAGGATTTGGGAGATATAACAGGTAGATTGTGCCATGATATATTCTGTACAGGAAAGAAATGTGAAAGTTGTATATCAAAAACAACAATCAATGATGGATCAATAATGCAAAAAGAAGCAACAATTAATGATAAAACATACATGGTTATATCATCACCTTTAAAGGATATATCAAATGAAATAGTTTGTTCTGTTGAAGTTTTTAGAGATATAACCAAAGAAAAGGAATTGACACAAAGCATAAGAGAAAAAAATAAAAAAATGAGTGATGACATAAATTTTGCCAGGAACATGCAGATTAGGATGCTTCCGCCTAAGGGCATGTACAATGGCTTGAAGATTGATTATCTATATGAATCCTCAGAACAACTAAGTGGGGATTTTTTTGACGTTTTTAAAATAGATGATGAAAATACAGGAGTTTATATTTGTGATGTGGTGGGACATGGAGTTACTGCATCGCTATTGACAGTCTTTGTAAGGCAATCATTAAGAACTATTGCAAAAGGAAACATAGAGCTAAATAAAATTATGAAAGAACTTCACAAAACATTTCTTTCATTAAATTTGGATTATGATAGATATTTTTCTGTATTTTTAGGTATTTACAATAAGACTACTCATGAATTCAAATATATAAATGCAGGACATAATTCAGAACCAATATTGTTAAAGAATAGTGGTGATATTAATTTATTACAGTCAAAAGGATATCCTATAGCAAACATATTTGACAATGTTAAATATGAGGAGAAATCAACAAGCTTAGAGGTTGGTGACAAGTTATTTCTTTATACAGACGGTATAACAGAAGCATGCCATGATGAAAAAGGTCAATACGGAATTAACAGATTAATTGATATAATTAAAAATAAAGGTGATATTCTCAATAATTTGAAAAATTCACTGAACGAATATTGTGTAGACCATAAAGATGATTACGCAATATTAATGACTGAAATAATTTAATGGTCAACGGAGATAGTTTTATTTGGAGGGGTTATGAAAAATATAAACCTTAATTTAGAAGGAAGTTTTATAACAAATCAAGAAATGGAATATATTAAGCCTGAAATCATTGCTGCTCAGGAATTGTTATTTAGCAAACATGAGCAAGGTAATGATATGACAGGTTGGATTGATTATGTTGATAAAATAAGCAGTGAATATGATGAAATAAAGAAGTCAGCAGAATACATAAAGGATAAATGCGAAGCAGTTATCATACTTGGTGTAGGTGGTTCATACCTGGGGTCAAAGGCTGCTATTGAAGCCATAAGAGGAGATTTTCATAATGAAATTGAAAAGCCTTCATTATATTTTGCAGGACAAAATATAAGTGGATCATATTTGAAAAAGTTAATAGAAGTAATAACCAATAAAGAAATATGCTTAATCGTAATTTCCAAATCAGGCACAACACTTGAAACGGCTTTGTCTTTTAGAGTGTTAAAGGAAATTGTAGAATCAAAATATAAGGATGAATCAAAAAATCATATTTTTGTTGTAACAGATAAAAGAAGGGGTGCCCTTAGAGCCATTTCTGATGTGTTAGGATATAAATCGTTTGTTATACCTAACAACATAGGAGGAAGATATTCTGTTATAACACCTGTTGGATTATTGCCTATGGCTTTTGCAAATCTTAATATTGATGAATTTATTAAAGGTATAAAGTCAGGGATGGAAGAGTATAAAAATAAGAGCTTTGCTGAAAATATATGCTGTCAGTATGCTGCTGCAAGAAACATATTAAACAGAAGAGGCAAGGAAGTAGAAATATTAGTAAATTATGAACCATCATGTATTTCCATTGCAGAGTGGTGGAAACAACTATATGGTGAAAGTGAAGGCAAAGAAGGTAAAGGGCTTTTCCCGGCTTCATTAAACTTCACAACCGATTTGCATTCAATGGGTCAGTTTGTTCAAGAAGGTCGAAAAATCATGTTTGAAACCACATTAAATATAGAAAACAGAAAAGACGATATGACTGTTCCTTATGATGAGTCCAATTTTGACGAGTTAAATTACGTAGCAGGCAGATCATTTAGTTATATAAATCAAAAAGCATTTGAAGGTACATTTATAGCACACAAAGATGGAAAAGTTCCCGGATTAGTAATAAACATTCCTGAAATGAACGAATATTACTTGGGCAAGCTTTATTATTTTTTTATGATGTCATGTGCTATTAGTGGTTATACTAACGATATTAACCCATTTACTCAACCAGGAGTTGAATATTACAAAAAAAATATGTTTAGCTTGTTGGGAAAAAGGTAATTATATAAAATAGCGGGGCGTAACTCAAAAAGAGTAAAAGGCGCTCAAGAGGAGAACGAACATATGATAAAATTAGGAGAAATGCAAGAACTGACAGTAGCCCAAATAAAAGACTTTGGAGCTTATTTGCAAAGTTCTGATAATGAAAAAAAAGAGGACAGAGTCTTGCTTCCAATAAAGCAAGTACCTGAAAACACTCAAATTGGAGATAAGATAAACGTATTTATTTACAAAGATTCTAATGATAAAATTATTGCGACAGTTAAAAAACCAAAGATAGTAATTGGTGAAATAGCATATTTAAAGGTTGTGCAAATTACCAGAATTGGTGCTTTTATGAATTGGGGCTTGGAAAAGGACTTATTTTTACCATTTAAGGAGCAAGTTGGTGAAATTAAAGTAAATGGTGAATACTTAGTAGGTCTTTACATTGACAAATCAGAGAGATTGTGTGCAACTATGAATCTATTCAACGTTTTAAGAACAGATTCACCATATAAAGTAAATGACAATGTAAAAGGTACTGTTTTTAGTTTAAAAAGGGGCTTAGGTGCTACAGTTGCTGTTGATGGCAAATATTTAGGCTTAATACATGAGGGTGAAATATTAAAACCCTTAAGACCTGGTGATGTAGTTGAGGTAAGAGTAAGCCATATAAAGGAAGATGGCAAGCTTGATTTAAGCCTGAAGGATGCTCCAAAGCTACAAATAGACAAGGATGGAGAAAAGTTATTAAGTATATTAGTAAAAAACAAGGGATTTTTAGCTATAAATGATGATACTGACCCTGAAACAATAAATAAAGTTTTAGGACTTAGCAAAAGTTCATTTAAGAAGGCTGCAGGTCGTCTTATGAAACGTAAAGTTATAGAAATGAACAGAGACGGTATAAAGCTATTAAAATCAAATGATTCACAGTTGAAAGATACTAATAAAGAAAAATATGCAAAACGAAAAAGGTAGCTATGCTTGACAAAGTCAATATAAAGCGGTACTATAAAAAGTGCTTTATAAATAATAATTATAATTATACATAGAGGAGGAAATTATGTCTACACCACACAATAGTGCACAAAAAGGACAAATAGCAGAAACAGTTTTGTTGCCTGGCGATCCTTTGAGAGCAAAGTTTATTGCAGAGAATTTTTTAACTGATGTAGAACAATTTAATACAGTTAGAAACATGTATGGTTTTACAGGTACATACAACGGCAAGAAAGTATCTGTTATGGGAAGCGGAATGGGATGTCCTTCAATAGGTATTTATTCCTATGAATTAATACATATGTATGGAGTAAAAAATTTGATTAGAGTTGGCTCCTGTGGAGCATTTGATCCAAAATTGAATTTGTACGATATAGTATTGGCTATAGGTGCAAGCACAGATTCAAATTATGGAGCTCAATACAAACTACCGGGTACTTATTCTGCAACAGCATCTTGGGAGCTTTTATCAAAAGCAAAAAAAATAGCAGATGAAAATAATATTACTACTACAGTTGGAAACGTATTAACATCAGATGTGTTTTATGGTGATGATATGGACAGCTGGAAAAGCTGGGCTAAAATGGGCTTATTAGCTGCAGAAATGGAAACATATGCACTATACTGCAATGCTAATAGAGCAGGTGTAAACGCATTGACAATACTCACTGTATCAGATTCTATTGTTAATCAAACAGAAACAACTCCTGAACAAAGAGAAAAGGGATTTAAGGATATGATGAAAATTGCCCTTGAATTAGCTTAACCCTAACCCCATTTAATTAAAGAAAGAGGTTATCGATGAAGAAAAAAGCTTGGGAAATGGCATACGATTTGTTTGCAAATGCAAAACCTACTGTTTTAGAAGAAGGAGAACAGGGCTGGAGCGCCTTAAAGCAAATTGCTAATTTTTATGACAGTATTTTAAATTTAGATTGGCATAGCAACGTTCCTGGTTCAGGTGCTCCTGAAGTAGCAATGATGGCTGCAGTGCAAGCCCTTGAAAATAGAGGATACATAATTAACAATGCCTATGAGTTATTAAAAAAGGGTATGAAGGCACATGCAGATAAGGATATGGTGTCGCTACATAAAATATCGGCAGAACTTAGAAATGAATTATTAAATGCCAAGAAAAATGATGAATCAGATTACTGGAAATATACGTATTACAATAGCTTTGATGAATATGAAAAAAAAGTAAAATTTCCGGAAGCTGTAAAGGTAGATGTAAACACTGACAAATTTAAAGATCAGATAAAAGCTGCTTGGTTGTCACAGTTAATTGGTGCTGCCATGGGTACAATGGTTGAAGGATATACATCTCAAAATCTATTTGAGGCTTTTGGTAATGTTACGGGATATATAAGAGAGCCAAATACATATAACGATGATATAACATTTGAAATTGCGTTTCTTGATGCCTTTAAAGAAAAAGGATATGATGTAACAAGCAAAGACATTGCTCTGTCATGGATAGGACTTATACCAGTAGGTTGGTCTGCAGAGGAATTGGCATTAAGAAATATAAGAGCTGGCATGATGCCACCGCAAAGTGCTAAGTGGAACAATCCATTTAACGAATGGATTGGAGCGCAAATGAGAGGTGCTATATGCGGAATGGTTGCTCCGGGAAATCCAAAGCTTGCTGCAAAACTTGCTTGGATAGACGGAGAGGTTTCTCATATTAACAACGGAATATTAGGTGAAGTATTTAATGCTGTGATGGTATCAATGGCATTTACAAATAATGATGTTAAAGATATAGTTAAAACAGCAATTTCGCTTATACCTTCCGATAGTGAGTATTATTCTGTTGTAAGCTTTGCTTATGACTGCTGTATGAAACATGATAACTGGCAGGATGCTCTTAAAGCTTGCGAAGAAAAATATATTAAATACAATTGGATTCATGCTTATCCTAATGCATGCTGTGAAATTATTGCGCTTATGTATGGTGATGGAGATTATGATAAAACATTAAACATCATAACCATGTGCGGAATAGATGCAGACTGCAACGCAGGTATGATTATGCCTGTATTGGGAATTCAAAAGGGAATGCGTATCATTCCACAACGACTGATTTCTCCGGCGTTTAACAAGCTTACCACTTATATGAGATATTATGAGGAAATCGAGCTGGAGACTTTAGTTGACGATACTTTAAAATACATAAAGAAAGCATTATAGGAGGAATTTAAAAAAATGAAAAAAATACTTTCATTATTGCTTGTAGTTGTTATGATTTTTTCAATGACTGCATGCGCACAAAAACCTGCCGGTGAAAACGGTGGAGATGCTTACAAAGCAGCATTATTATTAAATGGTACATTAGGAGACAAGTCATTCTTTGATTCAGCTAATCAAGGTTTAGAAAAATTAAAAGCTGAATTAGGAGCTGACAAGTTTGATTTTAAGGTTGAACAAATGGGAGCTACTCCTGCAGATGAACCAAAATGGGCACCAACATTGATGGAATACTGTGAATCTAAAGAGTATGATGTAATTATTATAGGTACTTGGCAGATGTATGATGCGTTAGCAGAAGCAGCAAAAGAATTCCCTGATCAAAAATTCATATTCTTTGACGAAACATTTGATTTATCATCAGGAGAATATAAGAATATTTACAACGTACTTTATAAACAAAATGAAGTATCATTCTTAATTGGAGCAGCAGCAGCTTTAATGACTAAAGAAGCTTCACTTCCAATGATTGATCCTTCAAACAACGATATCGGTTTCTTAGGTGGAATGGAAAACCCAATTATTAATGACTTTTTAGTTGGATATATCCAAGGAGCAAAAGAAGTTAACCCTGACGTAAAAGTTAAAATAGCTTATGTAGGAAACTTCTATGACTCAGCTGCAGGTAAAGAGCTTGCTTTAGCACAATACCAAAGTGGTGGAGTTGATATTGGATACAATGTAGCAGGAGCTGCAGGATTAGGTCAAATAGAAGCAGCAGCAGACGCAAAAAGATACGCATTTGGCGTTGACTCAGACCAAGCTGCATTATTGCCTGAAATGTCAGATTACATCCCAACATCAGCACTTAAGAATGTAGGTAACTCACTTATAAGAGCTATTAAGCTTGATTTAGAAGGTAAGCTTGAATATGGCAAAGCAGAATCATTAGGATTTGCTGAAGGTGGAGTTGAAATAGTAAAAGATGCTCACTATGAAAAAATGGTTCCTGAATCAATCAGAACACAAATAGATGAGTTAGAACAAAAAATAGTTAATGGTGATATAGTAGTTGATACTGCTATAGGAAAATCAACTGAAGAAATCCAAGCTATAAAAGATTCTGTACAATAAGCAAAGAATCTCATTAATAGTCAGGGGTTAATTCCCCTGACTAATTAATAATTAAAAGTTGGGAAATAAGGTTATATCTTTGTTTATCAATTTTTTATTATTAACATTGTTATTATTTACTAACGGAGGTAATAAACCATGAGCCATAATGTGCTTGAGATGAAAAATATAATGAAAATTTATCCCAATGGGGTAGTTGCCGTTGAAGATGTCACATTAAATCTTCAAAAGGGAGAAATTCACGCTTTGTTAGGGGAGAACGGAGCAGGTAAAAGTACTTTAATGAAGGTTTTATTTGGTCTTGAATTACCGGAGCAAGGTCAAATCATATTGAACGGTGAAGAAATACATTTAAAATCTCCTTTAGAAGCAATCAAAAAAGGAATCGGTATGGTTCATCAGCATTTTATGCTTGTACCTTCGTTGACGGTTGCTGAAAATATAGTTCTTGGTATCGAACCAAAAACAAGCATCTTTGTGGATATGAGTAAAGCAATTGAAATTTCCAAGGAGTTAGCAAAAAAGTATAATTTTGATATAGATGTTACTAAAAAGGTTGAAGAACTTCCCGTTGGTATAAAGCAAAAAGTTGAAATCTTAAAAGCTCTTTACAGAGGAGCGGATATTTTAATATTAGATGAGCCAACAGCTGTTCTTACTCCTCAGGAAACAGAAGAATTATTTGTGCAGTTAAAAAAATTAAGAGAATTAGGCCATACGCTAATATTTATATCACATAAGCTTGGCGAGATAAAATCCATTTGCGACAGAGCTACAATTATGCGAAATGGAAAGAGTAAAGGAACATATAACGTTAGTGATATATCCACCAGCGAAATGTCTAAGTTAATGGTTGGAAGAGATGTTGTGTTGTCATTTGATAAAAAACCGTTGAACTTAAAAGAAACTGTATTAAAGGTTAGAAATTTAATAGTTGAGGGCACCACAGGAGTAGTGAGAGTTGATAATTTATCCTTTGATGTAAAGCAGGGAGAAATATTCGGTATTGCAGGAGTTGAAGGAAACGGTCAGGGGCATCTTGTAGAAGCACTGACAGGACTTACAAAGAAATTTTGTGGTGACATATTAATATTCGATCAAAATATCAGTAATAAAAGTATATATGATATTAGACAATTAGGTGTATCACACATACCTGAAGATAGAATGACTTTTGGATGTGCAGCTAATATGAATATTATGGACAATATAATTTCAAATCAATACCATAGCTCAGAGTATTCCGGAAGATTTATGCTTAAATTAAAGAAAATAGAAAAAAGAGTTAATGATTTAATAAAAGAATATTTAGTTAAATGTAAATCATATAAGCAAAATGTTGGAATGCTATCAGGTGGAAACATACAAAAAGTTGTTGTAGCAAGAGAATTTTCCACTAATCCTAAAATAATAATAGCAAATCAACCTACAAGAGGTATAGACGTAGGGGCAGCATCGTTTATAAGACAAAGAATTATAGAATTTAGAGATGCAGGATGCGCAGTTATACTTGTGTCTGCAGATTTAAATGAAGTATTTGAATTAAGTGATCGTCTTGCGGTAATGTATAAAGGTAAATTTTCAGGAGTGTTTAATGATGTTAAAAATCTTACTGAAGAAGAATTGGGTAAATATATGTTGGGAATTAAAAAAGACGAAAATTTGGAGGGCATAATATATGAACAGTAACAAGAAATTTGATATATTACGTACTGTATTATCTGTCGGTATTGCGCTTTTAATTTCATTCTTAATAATTTTAATTGCCAGCGATGAACCGGTAAAAGCAATATTAGAACTATTAACAGGTCCATTAAAAAGCGCCAGACGTTTTGGAAATGTTATTGAAACAATGATTCCATTAACATTTACCGGCGTTGGAGTAAGCATTATGTTCGCTGCTAATCAAATAAACTTAGCAGGAGAAGGAGCCTTTCATTTAGGAGGTCTTGTTGCAACATATATAGCATTAAATACAGTTCTTCCAATGGGAATTAGCCCATGGGTATGTATATTGGTAGCGGGCTTTTTAGGCTCTATGGTAACAGCAGTTCCTGCAGTTATGAAAATTAAAACAGATTCAGACGTATTAGTATCATCACTGATGATGAACTATATTATAGTGTTTTTTGCTAATTATGTATTAAGCTACATTTTGAGAGACCCTAAAGCAGGTGCAGTAGTATCATTTGCAATACCTGCTCATATACAATTCAGTACAATTATTCCGGGAACGAGAATACACTTGGGGTTAATAATAGCATTAATAGTTGCTTTTCTTGGTTGGGTATTTTTGTATAAGACAAAAATTGGTTATGAAATTCGTGTAACCGGAGAAAACATGGATTTTGCAAAATATTCCGGTATAAACGTTTTGAAGGTAACTTTAGTATCACAGCTTTTAGGCGGATTTATATTTGGTATGGGAGGCGGCGTAGAGATATTAGGTATGTATAACCGTTTTTCATGGACGTCATCTCTTGGTTACGGCTGGGATGCAATAATTATTACAACCCTGGCTAAAAAGAATCCGTTATACGTTCCATTTGCGGCATTTTTCCTTGCCTATTTAAGAACTGGAGCTTCCAAAATGTCAATTGCTACAAATGTACCAACAGAAATTATCACAGTTACACAAGGTATTATTATATTATTGGTAGTTGCAGAACAATTCTTAAGCAAATATAAACATAAAATGATAGCAAAAGAAGCAAAGCTTTCATTGATTGATACTAAGGAGGCAGAATAATGATATTAGATGCGATTTTATCACCGGAATTTTTAAATGCCACCCTTAGAGCTACTACACCAATATTGTTTGCTACATTAGCTTCAGCAATAGCATTGAAGTGCGGTATTATTAACATGGCTCTTGAAGGTATTTTATTATTTTCAGCATTGTTTGGTGTTTTATTTTCAGCAATGTTTCAAAGTGCATTTTTAGGACTTATGGCAACAATGGCTTTGGGAGGCTTCATTGGATTTTTATTAGCCTTCTTCGTACTAAGGTTAAAAACCGATGCCATATTAGCCGCCATAGCAATAAATTTAATTGCAAACGGAGCAACCGTCCTTATTCTTCTAATGGTATCAGGCGATAGAGGAGTTTCGTCATCTGTAAAATCAGTGGCATTACCAAGAATAAGCATACCTGTTATTGAGAATATTCCTTATTTAGGTGCAGTTATATCAAATCAAAATGTATTGACTTATGTTTCGTTAATTATGGTTGCGGTAGTTCATATATTTTTATATAAAATGCCTTTAGGTTTGAGAATTAGAGCTGTGGGAGAAAATAAAAATGCAGCTGAGTCAGTAGGGATAAGCTCTCAAAAAATTCAATATATTGCATTGATTTTAAGCGGAGTATTAGCATCTATGGGAGGCTTCTTCCTTTCAGGTGGTTATATGACATACTTTACAACAGGTATGAGTGCAGGAAGAGGATTTATTGCTTTAGCGGCAAGCGCTATGGGAGGAAACACTCCTGTAGGTGGTTTTTTAGTATCACTACTATTTGGTGCAGCTTCAGCTATGTCAAATATTCTTCAGCTTGGCAATTGGCCATATGAAATTATACAAATGTTGCCATACATAACTACAATTATTGGTTTGGCAATTTACAGCTATATAAGAATGAAAAAACGTGAAAAGTTAAGCGAGAGATAATAACAATTGCTATTGGAGGTATATATGAACAAACGCAATATCATAATTGACTGTGATCCTGGTATAGATGATGTGGTTGCCATTTGCTTTGCAATAGCAAATGAAGATAAATTTAATATATTAGGAATAACAACGGTTGCAGGAAATCAATCAATAGAGAAAGTTACAAACAATACAATTGGTCTAATGTCATTTCTTAATAAAGATATAAAAATAGCAAAGGGAGCAAAAGGTCCATTAATTAGAGAAAAGAGACCTGCTATAAATGTTCATGGAGAAAATGGAGTGGGAGATTATGAATTTCCACATACTAAAGAATTATATTCAAACAATGCAGTAACCTTTTTAAGAGATGCTATACTAACTTCAAAGGAAAAAGTGACCTTAGTACCTATAGGACCATTAACCAATATTGCGTTGTTAATAAAAACATTTCCTGAGGTTATTGAAAATATTGAGCTTTTATCAATTATGGGAGGCTCAACAATTGGAGGTAACTGTACTGCTACAGCTGAATTTAATGTATGGGCAGACCCTGAGGCTGCAAGAATTGTGTTTGATTCTAAGCTTCCCATCGTTATGAGCGGGCTGAATGTAACGCATTCAACAGGACTTTACAGAGAAGATGTTAATGACTTGTTAAAAAGCAACGGCAAAGTTACTAAAATGTGCGGAGAAATACTGAACTTTTATTTTAAGGGTGACCATGTAAAAGCTGGCACATTTACTCCTATTCATGATGCCTGTGCTTTTATGTACTTAATTCATCCGGAGCTGTATACATACAAACATATGGATGTAAAGGTTGATTGCTCAGAAATGTTAAGCAGAGGAAACACAGTTTGTGATGTTAGAGATTGGATTAACTACGATGAAACATATCCCAAAGTTTTAATGGGAGTTGACTTAAATAAATTCCGAGAAATATTACTTGATGATTTAAAAAAATTAGATTAATAGTCATTGGGACGAGGCAGAACGGGAGGTATATATGGGTAAAATTGTTGTTGTCGGTTCTATAAATGCAGATATGGTTTTTACTTCAAATATTAGGCCAAAAGCAGGTGAAACTGTACTTGGAAACACTTTTTCACTTATACCTGGTGGTAAGGGTGCTAACCAAGCTGTAGCTGCTGCTAAATTAGGAGCGGAAAGCTTCATGGTGGGTTGTGTAGGTAGCGACCCAAATGGCGAATTTTCTATAAAAAACTTTAAATCTATGGGAGTCAATACTGATTGCATTGAGATATTAAATGGTGTCAGTACAGGTGTTGCCAACATAGTAGTTGCTGAAAATGATAACAGTATTATAGTTATATCAGGAGCTAATAACGAATTAAAAACAGATATTATAGATAAGTATAAGGATGTTATATTGTCTGCTGACATGGTATTAATGCAACTTGAGATACCTTTAAGCACTGTTGAATACACATTAAATTTATGTTATGAAAATAGTGTTAAAGTTCTTTTAAATCCAGCTCCGGCTGTTCAATTAAATAACAATATAATAAACAAAGCAACTTATATAACTCCTAATGAGCATGAGCTTAAATTATTGTTTGGTGATAATAATACGGATGATATATTGAGACAGTATCCCAACAAGTTAATAGTTACCTTGGGTTCAAAGGGCGTTAAATATTTTGATGGGGAAGAAATTCAATTAGTAGATTCATATAAAGTTGATGTTGTTGATACAACGGGGGCAGGAGATACGTTTTGTGGGAGTTTAGGTTCGTCATTAGTAAGAGGTGATAGCTTAAAAGATGCAATTAGATTTGCAAACAAAGCAGCTGCCTTTTCTATAACTAAGTTGGGGGCACAAAGTGGAATGCCAACTTTAGAACAATTAAAAGATAATATATAACGAAAAAGAACTACATTTGTAGTTCTTTTTCATGTCTTTTGAAATATCTTAATATAATTATTGCAAAATCTATATTAAATATTATTTCGTAAACAAATATTATGCTACAGTAACATTGCTAGCTTGAGGTCCTTTTTGACCTTCCACTATATCAAAGTTTACTTTTTGGCCTTCTTCAAGTGTTTTGAATCCGTCTGAGTCTATAGCAGAGAAATGTACAAATACATCTTTGCCATCATCGCAAGAAATAAAACCAAAACCTTTTTTTGAATCAAACCATTTAACTGTGCCTGTTTTCATTAAAAAAATCCTCCGATATTAAAAAAGATATTTGTATTGTATCAGTTTTTCCTTATAATTGCAATACATATTTATTAAAAAATTAATAAATAATTTTAATAATTAGAATATGCTTAGAATTTAGGGCATAATTTAAACAATATATAAAAATGAAAATGTTTTTCTCAAGATAATTAATTGCATAAATATAAGACTTTTGACATGATATGCGAAATTATATTTTTTAAGAAGTATTTGAAAATAATATAATGCTTTGATATAATTAGTTGGTATAGTATAATCATTATTATGGCAAAATTAATATTTAGGGGAACATATGATAAAGCATTTTTTCAAGGTGTTTTTAGCGTCTTTCATTTTTCTTTCAGTTATATTAAGCGTAACAGCTTTAGGATATATTGTTTTTGTTGATAAGGATATGGTTTTTGGAAAAATTCAAATTAGTGAAACAAAAAAGGTGACAGATACGTCTAATATATATGTATCGAACTCTTTCGATTACAATAGTGAAATAGGAAAACTTGCAAAAAACAGTAGACGATTTAATATTCTTGTTGTTGGCCTTGAAAGCTATAGAACTGATACTATAATTTTAGCAAGTTACGACACAGAAGATAAAAAGGCTGATTTAATATCAATTCCAAGAGATACTTATTATCCAAGGAATATGGACGATGAGGCAGAGTTTAAGAAAATTAATGCAATTTATTCTCAAGAGGGTATAGAAAGTTTAACTGCATCAGTACAAGATTTACTGGGGATACCGGTAGACAAATATATGATTGTAGATTATGATGCGGTAATTGCTTGTGTTGATAAGTTAGGTGGTGTTGAGGTAGATGTTCCATTTCATATGGTGTATTCGGATCCATATGATAAACCTCCTCTGCATATAGATATACCGGAAGGTAAACAACTTTTAAATGGGGAGCAAGCTCTAAAATTTTTAAGATACAGGAAGGGATACAGCAATCAAGATTTAGGTAGAATTGAAGCTCAACAACAATTTATTAAGTCTGCGGCCAAGAAAGCATTGGGTTTTGAGTTGCCATCATTGATAAAGGAAGCTTATTCATATATAGATACTAACTTGAAATTATCTGACTTAGTTAGCTTAGCGGGAAGCGTTATTGGCTTTTCAACTGACAATATAAGTGTAAACACATTACCGGGTGAAGAAGCACCTTTAGAAGGTTTGTCTTTCTATTTACCTGATGACGAAGGCATAAATAACATGGTATTAGAAATATATAATAAAATAGAACATAAATCACAAAACAACTGATTTAGAGGTGGGAACATAATGAAACTTTTTTTAAAGATATTTGCATTTTCATTAATAATTTTTACTTTAGTAACAACAACAGGAATATATACTTATACTAAATTTGCATTACCTAATGATGTTGACGAGGATAGAATTGGTGATGCGGCATCTGGTTTTGATGAAGAAGATCAAGAGGTAGATCCTGATGCAACTCCATTAGAAAAAGCAATTAAAAATAGTAATAGAATAAATATTTTATTGGTAGGACTTGAAGGACCAAGATCAGATACCATAATGTTAGCAAGCTTTGATAGAAAAACAAAAGAAGCAAATATTATTTCAATTCCCAGAGATACATATTATCAGAGGGAAGGGTATTATAGATATTCAGATGTGCAAAAAATTAATGCTGTATATGGTATGGAAAAAGAAGGTATTCATGCTTTAATGAAAGCTGTAGAGACACTTGTTGGTATTCCTATAGATAATTATGCTACTATCGAATATGCAGGAGTTAGAGCAGCAGTTAATGCAATCGGTGGGGTTGAAGTAGATGTTCCTTTTCATATGAGATATACTGACCCTTATGATAAGCCACCATTAGATATTAATATTCCTGCCGGTAAGCAAATAATTTTTGGCGATAAAGCAATGGAATTATTAAGATTTAGGAAATCTAATTATGAAGGATATCAAGGATATCCAAATGGAGATTTAGGTAGAGTACAACTACAACAGACATTTGTTAAATCTGCCATAAAAAAATCCTTAAGCTTAAAACTCCCAAATGTTATAAGCGCAGTGTATCCACATGTTAAAACAAATTTGACATTAACAGATATGTTGACATTAGCTAAAGACGCAATAGGATTTTCGACAGAAAATTTAGAAACTACCACATTGCCCGGCACTGATAGAATGCTTGGTGGGTTGTCATTTTATGTGGCTGATGGTGAGCAAGTAACAAAATTAGTATATGACTTATATAATGTAAATTTATCAGCAAGTGCAGAAAACGAAGATGTAGCACATGCAAATGAATAAATATTTAGGTTGCTAAAAATGCCCGCCTGCTTTGTAGACCATAAATCTCCGCTTGCAGGACTAACTTTTTCAGCAACCTTATTATTATATTAAGGGGGAAATATGAATAAGCCAAAGAAACTTATTATGGGGGATAAGGTTGCTGTTGTGGCACCTTCTTCAGCAGCAGATTTAAAATCAGTAGAAAATGGAGAGCTGAAATTAAAAGCTATAGGTTTAAATCCTGTGATGTATCCTACTTGTTTTACTAATTATGGACATTTATCTGCAAGCGATGAGGATAGGGCAAAAGACATAAATGATGCATTTAGAGATGACAGTATTAAAGGTATCATATGCCTTAGGGGTGGATATGGAACTCCACGTATTTTAAATATGCTTGATTATGATATGATTAAAAAAAATCCTAAGGTATTCGTTGGATTTAGTGACATAACTACATTACATGTTGCATTTAACCAAATATGCAATATGATAACGTTTCACGGACCTATGGCTACTTCAAATTTTGCAAAAATTAAAAACGATAAAGTTGAATTTGAACCATATACATACAATAGTTTAACTAAAAGTATTTTAACAAATGAACCAATAGGTGAGTTTATAAATCCACCAAATGAAAAGTTATTCAAATTTAAAGGTGGCAAAGCTGAAGGTTCAATAATAGGTGGAAATTTAACACTTTTAGTTTCCACATTAGGTTCTAAGTATGAGATTGATACAAAGGGCAAAATACTGTTTATAGAAGAAGTTGGAGAGCCGGTATATAAAATAGACAGAATGCTTACATCCTTATGTTTAGCAGGCAAAATTAATGATTGCTCAGGTGTTATACTTGGTACATTTGCAAACTGTATCAGAGAAGAAAAAGCATATGAAGGTGGACTTGATTTAACATTAGATGAGGTAATTAACAACACGTTAGTGCCTTTGAATAAACCGGTTATAGGTAACTTTAGGGCAGGTCATAATTTCCCTCAGCCAACTATACCCCTTGGCACGCACGTTATTATGGATGCAGATATTAAAAAGATTATATTTACAGAGAGTGGTACATATTAAGGGGGAAAACAGATGGAATTACTTCGTGATACGTATTTAGAAGTAAATTTAGACAATATCGCCTATAATGTTAGAAAGCTTAAGACAATAGTAGGGGAAGATGTAGCCATAGCTGTGGTAGTAAAAGCCAATGCTTATGGGCACGGTGCTGTGGATATAGCGCCAACCATTATAGAAAATGGAGCTGATTATCTTGCAGTTGCTACATTAACAGAAGGTTTAGAGTTAAGAAAATATTATAATAATTATAATATTTTCATCATGGGATATACTCCGGATGAATATTTAGAACATGTTGTTAAAAACAATATAACACAGACTATATTTTCTTTAAGACAAGCTGAGCTACTTAATGAATTAAGTAAAAAATACAATACTATTTCAAAAGTTCAAATAAAATACGACACAGGTTTAAATCGTATCGGATATCAAGATAGACAAGAGAGTATTGATGAAATAGTAAAAATATCTAATTTGAAAAATATTGATGTAGAGGGTATTTTTTCTCATTTTGCATTAACAAATAAAGAAGAAGATGATAAGCAATACAATAAATTTATACATGCAATTAATAAATTAGAATCAAAAGGAATAACATTTAGGTACAAGCATATATGTGACAGTATTTCAGCAATAGATTATCCACAATATAGATTGACTATGATTAGACCGGGTGCCATTATTTATGGTATGAAGTCATATGAAGATAACTCAGTAGTAATGAAGACCGCTTTAGCTTTTAAAACAAAAATTTATCAAATAAAGGAATTGCAAGTTGGTGAAGGTGTAAGCTACGGATATAGATGGAAAGCAACTAAAAAAACTCAAGTTGCTACATTGCCAATGGGATATGCTGATGGATATCCACGTATTAGAGGTAGTTATGTTACAATTCATGGCAAAAAAGCGCAAATAATTGGCGTAATTAATATGGATCAATGTATGGTGGATTTAACCAATGTACCGGAAGCAAAGGTTGGAGATGAAGTTATCCTGTACGGTGATGGAAATGACAACACAATGAGTATTCAAGATATGGCTGATTTGCTAAACACAAATAAAAATGAAATACTCTGTAGATTTTCAAGGAGAACACCAAGGGTTTACACTAAGGATGGTAAAGTAGTGAAAATATTAAATTATTTATTGCAGGAGTAATTATGGATATAAATAAAAAAGTAGCTGAAATATTCGAAGAGTTAGTGAATATTAGAAGAGATTTTCACATGAATCCTGAGCTTAGTCAGCAAGAATTCAGAACTCAGACAAAAATTCAAGATTATTTAAGCAAATGGGGTATAGAAAACTATCCTATTGCAGATACAGGCGTTGTGGGTCTCATAAAAGGAAATGCGGGAAAAACTGTTGGTGTTAGAGCTGATATAGATGCATTACCTATTCATGAAAAAAATAATAGTTCATATAGTTCGATAAACCATGGTGTCATGCATGCTTGTGGACATGATGCACATACTACAATTCTTCTTGGTGTGGCTAAAATTATGAAAGAATTGGCTGATTCAGAAGAATCCATAAACGGTAATGTGAAGTTGCTTTTTCAACCTGCAGAAGAAACAATTGGTGGTGCTAAAAGAATGATAGATGAGGGCTGTATGACAAATCCAACTGTGGATTTTGTGTTAGGGCTCCATGTAATGCCATATATAGCTGCAGGTATGGTGGAATTAAAACATGGCAAGCTTAATGCAGCAACAGATTCTATAAATATTACATTAAAGGGAAAATCATCACATGGAGCATATCCTGACAATGGTATTGATGCAATTGCTATGGCAGGAAGTGTAATCACGACCTTGCAATCCATAGTAAGCAGAAACATTTCACCGCTTAACTCTGTGGTAATATCCCTTGGAAAAATATCAGGTGGAGTTAAAACCAATGTAATTGCTGATGAAGTAAAGATATCAGGAACATTAAGAACATTGGATGATGCTACAAGAAGCTTTGCAAAAAAGAGAATTAATGAAGTAGTAGTTAGCACAGCACACGCTTACGGCGGTGAGGGAACAGTAAAATTCAAAGAAGGATACAAAGCTTTAATAAACAATGATGAAGTTGTGAATGTTATTAAAGAGAACGCTGAAAAGTTACTTGGAAAAGATAATGTAGTATATAAAGAATTCCCAAGCTTAGGTGCAGAAGATTTCTCATATTTTTTAGATGAGGCAAAAGGAGCATTCTTCCATTTAGGATGCGGAAATGATAAAAAAGGTATAACATCATTAATTCACACAGAAACATTTGACATAGATGAAGAGTGCTTAAAGATTGGGGTAGAGTTACAGGTTAAGAACATATTAACTTTATTAGGTTGATGAAATTAGGAGGTAGAAATGAAAGTATTTATAAGTGTGGATATAGAAGGTATAACAGGGGTAACATCATGGAGTGAAACCACTTTAGGGAATCATGATTACAGACAATTTTCAGAGCAAATGACCAAAGAAACAGTAGCAGCCTGCGAAGGTGCAATTGCCATGGGAGCAAAGGAAATATTTATAAAGGATGCTCATGATTCAGCAAGAAACATAGATATTACAAAGCTTCC
>JAEZGU010000060.1 GCA_023416855.1 Bacillota bacterium | reverse complement strand
CAATGAAGCTCATATATTGTGTAGAAGATGATGCAGGAATCAGAGAGTTAATAACATTGGCTTTGAGTACTGCTGATTTTGAGGTTGTAGGTTTTGAAGAAGCACAAGGATTTTATGATGAATTAAGTAAAAGAACGCCTGATTTAATACTTCTTGATCTAATGCTACCAAAAATTGATGGTATGACCATATTGAAAGGACTTAAAAAAGATATAAATTATAGTGACATTCCTATTATCATACTTACTGCGAAATCTATGGAACTAGATAAAGTAAAAGGCTTGGAATCAGGAGCTGATGACTTTATTACTAAACCATTTGGTGTTTTAGAGCTTCTCGCAAGAGTAAAGGCAGTTTTAAGGCGATCTACAAAGAAGGCTTCTTCGGATGATGAAGCTATTGAATATAAAGAACTTGTACTTGACTATAATAAGCGTACTGTTCTATTCAATAACAATCAAATTTCATTAACATACAAGGAGTTTGAGCTTTTGCATTATTTGATGCTGAACAAGGGAATTGTATTATCAAGAGACAAAATACTCCAAGAAATATGGGGATTTGATTATGAGGGTGAAACTAGATCAGTAGATATGCATATTAAGACCATAAGACAGAAGCTGGACGCAGCAGGATGTCCTAATTATATTGTAACAGTAAGAAGTGCAGGATATAAATTAGAGGAGTCGGTTGATGAATGAATAAAAGATTGTTTTTAATAATAATGCTAATTTCTGTAATAGCATCTGCATCATCATGCATTCTCACTACATATATTTACTATAATTTTTATGTATCAGAAACTAAAAATCAATTAAAAACAATTGTAAGATTGCAGGCTGATGCTGTAAATTGGGAAGATGAATCTAAAATTAATTCTTCAGTAAATAAAATATTAAATGCTTCTAAATACAGTATACGTTTTACTGTTATACAAAAAGATGGCGAGGTTGTTTATGATAATTGGGCAAAAAACGATGTACTAGAAAATCATAAGAATAGACCTGAAATTATCCAGGCATTTCAAAATGGAGCAGGAGAGTTTACCAGATATTCTGAAACCATAGCCCAAGATATGTTTTATTATGCCTACAAAATAAATGATAATGAAGTCTTAAGGGCTTCGAGAGGAATAAACAGCATTAATTCAGTATTTATGAGCATAATTCCAATGCTCTTTGTTTTGTTTGCAGGACTATTAATAATTGTTTATGTTTCAGCAAGTTTATTTATTAAAAAAATTCTTCAACCTGTAAATGCAATGACCAAGTCACTTGATGAGATGCTTGAGAATGAAGATAGGGATAACTATTATATTTATGAGGAATTTGAACCACTATCTCATAAAATATTAGAACAAAAATTTAAAATAAACCAGTATATTGAAGAACTGAAACATGAGAGAGATACTATAAACATTATTACTGAAAATATGAAGGAAGGGTTCATTCTCATTAACAAAGATAAAAATATTTTGTCAATAAATACTTCCGGCAGACATATGATTGGAAATGATAAATTTGATTTGAATCATAAAAGGAATATATGGGAGTTAACTAGAAACACTGAAATATTGGCAATTATTGATAAGGCTATTAATGAAAATACACATATTACTTATGATGCTGCCAGCAATAAAAAATATTTCAGATATTATTTAAGTCCTGTAAAGGAACAGCATAGTCCATCGGTTGCAGGTCTATTAATTTTAATTGAAGATGTGACTATCCAGAAAAATGCTGAAATAATGAGAAGTGAATTTTCAGCTAATGTTTCCCATGAATTAAAAACACCTCTTACTACCATAAATGGTTTTGCAGAAATGATAAAGGAGGGTCTAATTACAGATTTAAGCAGCATACAAAAATACTGCGGTATGATAAATAAGGAAGGTCTGAGGCTAATTTCATTAATTGAGGATATTATGAGGCTTTCTAAAATTGAAGAAAAGGTTAGTGTTGATGAAGACTATAATCTTAATTTAAAGGAAACTGCTGAATATGTTGTATCAATTTTAAAGTCAAAAGCGGAAAGTTTAAATATTAGCTTAAATCTTGCAGCCAAGAATGTTTTTTTACAAGCCAATAAAAATTATATTAATGAGCTTTTGTACAATTTGGTGGATAACGGTATAAAATACAATAAAGATGGTGGAAAAGTAGAAGTTAATATACATAATTCAGGCAATTTCGCAATCATTAATGTGAAAGATACTGGTGTAGGGATTGCAGAAGAGCATATAGGAAGAATATTTGAACGATTTTATAGAGTTGATAAAAGCCGTTCAAAGGAAACAGGTGGAACTGGCTTGGGATTATCAATTGTTAAGCATATCACAGAGCTTTATGATGGCATAATAGATATTAAAAGCGAAGTTGAAAAAGGGACTGAAATAACAATTAAATTTCCAACAAATAATTAGAGCCTTGAACTATAACCAAAAAAATGATAGTATTTAATTACTATCATTTTTAATTTTATTTTAGGTTGTCATTCTGAGGGCTTTAATATATGAGATCCTTCACTATCGTTCAGGATGACAAAAAGTACGAGGTGAAAATTTGGATAAAATATTGAGAATTAACACAAAAACAAAAGATATTACATATGAAAAAGCATCTGATGAGTATTTAAAAACCGGTGGCAGAGGATTAATTGCAAAAATAATGTTAAATGAAGTCAATCCACATTGCGAACCCCTAGGAAATGAAAATAAACTAATTATAGCAAACGGACTTTTGACAGGAACACTTGTGT
>JAEZGU010000332.1 GCA_023416855.1 Bacillota bacterium | reverse complement strand
CAGACGCGCACGGTTCAGGTCCGTGTAGGGCGACCTGTGCAGGTTCAAATCCTGTTATCCGCATTGAATATGACATAAAGTGGACATGGATCACATGTTCATTTTTCGTTGAAAAAAGCATTGCAGTTGGGAGAAATTTATGGAATTGCAAATTAAAATAATACTAATAGTTATGTTTTTTATAATATTAGTTAGTATTCAATATACTCTAAATAAAATACTATTAACATTAAAAGAGATAAAAGCAGTTTTGCTTACAAAAAAGGAAAAATAGAAGCAATATAAGAATAATTTGTATACTATTAAACCATAATAAACTCATAAATAGGAGGATATTATGGCTAAGAATGAAAAAAAGAAAAAAGAACTTACCCCAAATGATATAATGAAATTAGAAATAGCAAAGGAAATCGGACTGATGGAAAAAGTTGATGAGCTTGGATGGGGAGGGCTTACTGCAAAGGAAACGGGCAGAATAGGCGGTCTAATGACAGCTAAAAAAAAGAAAAGGAAGAAATAAATGCTTAACAGAAGCTACAAAGAATTTTCTCAAATTTATGATATATTGATGAATGACATAGAGTATGAAAGATGGACATCCTTTATAACAGATAAAATAAGTGGTAGCAAAATATTAGAAGCAGCATGCGGAACAGGAAGCATAACAAGTTTATTGGCAGATAAAAACTATAAAGTTACTGCCTTTGACCTTTCACAGGACATGCTTATGCGAGCGTATGAAAAGCTTGCAAAAAATAAGTTGGTTAAACTTTTAAACATGGATATGACTAAGTTTAAAATAGATGATAAGTTTGATGCTGCAATTTGTTGTTGTGACGGTGTTAACTATTTAGACAAAACAGATATCAAGGAATTTTTCATCAATGTGTACAATCATTTAAATGACAATACATATTTTATATTTGATATGAGTACTCAATATAAGTATGAAACAATGCTTAATGACACTTATGTATATGATGACGGTGAAATTTTTTATGTGTGGGAAAATATGCATGATGAAGCTAATGATGCAGTAAATATGGAAATAAATTTTTTTATAAAAGATTCATCCGGCAGTTATAATAGAATCAATGAAATACAAACACAATATATTCATAAAAAAGATGATATAATTTCATTATTAAATGAAATAGGATTTAATAATATAAAAATATATAATGATTACTACTATGAGCAATACAACGACATGTCTTTAAGAGCTGTTTTTGTGTGTGAGAAAGGAAATAACAATGGATTACATGATTAGAGCAATAGATAAGAAAAAAACCTTCAGATTGTTTATGGTAAAGTCAACTAAGACGGTTGAAGAAGCAAGATGTCGCCATAACACTTCCCCAATAGCATCAGCTGCTTTAGGCAGAACCTTGACAGCGGGACTTATGATGGGGTATATGATGAAAAATGAAAATGATAAGTTAACAATAAATATAAATGGGGGAGGGCCAATTGGTACAATTTTAACAGTAGCCAACAATAATGGTCAAATAAAAGGTTACGTTGAAAATCCTCTTGTTGATATGCCTTTGAAGTCAAACGGTAAATTAGATGTTGGTGGAGCAGTTGGAATAAATGGAAAAGTCACAGTGATGATGGACATAGGTTTAAAAGAGCCATATGTAGGTAGTACTGATATTGTAACCGGTGAAATAGGTGAAGACATTGCAATGTATTATTGGCTTTCTGAACAAGTTAACTCAGCAGTGGCTTTAGGTGTATTAGTTGACAGAGACTACAGTATTAAAGCTGCCGGTGGATTTATTGTCCAAACATTACCTTTCATTGAAGATGAGGATCTTGAAAAATTAGAGAATGTACTGAATAATTTAAAGTCTGTTTCAGATTATTTTGATAATAACGATGATGTAGAGGATATAGCAAAAAAATTATTTAAAGAATTCGACATTGAAATAACCGATAAAATACCTGTTGGCTTTAAGTGTGACTGTTCTGAAGAAAGAATGGAACGTGGCTTAATTTCTTTAGGGAAAAAAGAATTGAAAGAGATAATTGAAGAAGAAGAGCAAATTGAAACTGTTTGCCATTTCTGCAATGAAAAATATTTGTTTAGTAGAGATAAGTTACAGAGTATATTAGATAATATTGAAAAAAGTCATTCATAGAAGAATGACTTTTATATTTTACCCTTAGCCATGCCTAAAAAACACTAATAGAAGAATTTGACACATCATATGTTACTAATAGAAGTTGTAATATATTAAAAAATTAATTATAATAATATTATTAAAAATGTTTAGGTACTATATGTAATTATTTAAGTGTATAGATATTAAATTATGGGAGGGACGTTATGAAATATTTAGCTAAAGATAGTTCAAAATGTATTCAATGTGGTGCTTGTGAAGAAATATGCTCTACAACTTACTTTAAAGTAAATGATAGAAATAAATCTTGCATCCATATTAATGAAAAGGACGGTAAGCCTGAAATAAATGTTTGTGATCAGTGCGGAGAATGCATTGATATTTGTCCTGTAATGGCTATTACAAGAGATAGAACAGGTGTTGTGAGAATCAATAAGAAAATATGTGTGGGCTGTTTTATGTGTGTTGGTTTTTGTTCTAAATTATCAATGAGACAGCATGATGACCATATTGAACCATTTAAATGTATAGCTTGTGATTTGTGTTCTAAAGTATGTCCAACAGGTGCAATTTATATATCAGAAAAAGATGATTCAGAAGCTTTAGAAATGCCTTTAGACAAAATATTTAATAAGTAGGGGGATTATGATGGATATAAAAACTTTAAAAGATAATCATAAACTATTAAGTGAATATAAATATACACTTGGTAAAGTAGATAGAGGTTATGCTAACAGAACACTTTATGTAAATATCTCAGATAATACTATTAAAGAGAAACCAGTTACAGACTTTATGAAAGAAAAATTTGTAGGTGGTAAGGGCTTTGGCTTATGGTATTTGTGGAATGCAGTAACACCTAAAACAAGATGGAATGACCCTGAAAATGAAATAGTTATTGCTGGTGGTCCGGTTTGCGGTATAACCCAATATGCAGGCACAGGCAAATCATTAGTTTGCAGTTTATCTCCATTAACAGATATTCCTATAGATTCAAATGTAGGTGGTTTTTTTGGCCCTTTATTAAAATTTGCAGGATTTGATGCATTGGAAATTCAAGGTAAAGCTGAAAAAGACGTTATTGTTTTTATTGATGGGAACACAGGTGTTGTTACAATAGAAGAAGCACCTTTTGAAGCTGTTGACGGACACGTATTAGGTGAACAACTTACAGAAATGTATGCAGATAATGAAGCAGACAAAAGAAATGTTGCAGTTGTTACAGCAGGAACAGGAGCACAGCATTCTCGTTTTGGGCTATTAAACTTCACTTTCTATGATCCTCGTAGAAAAGTTACTAGATTAAAACAAGCAGGTAGAGGCGGAATAGGAACTGTTTTTAGAGACAAAAAAATTAAAGCATTAATTGTTAAATTTAGCAATGTAAAAGGTGATCTAAACAATCCTTTTGATGCCTCAATTATAAATAAAACCGGTATTAAGTATCATAAGGAAATACATGATCTTGATAAGTTGCAAAATAATATGAGAGCAATAGGAACAGCTAATATAATTGAGGTAATGGATGCATATGATTTGCTTCCAGTTAAAAACTATCAATATGGCATGCACCCTGATACTCAAAAGATAAAATCAACTGTATTTATAGAAAAATATATAACACAAGGGGTTCAAGATGGCTGTTGGTATGGATGCTCCATGGCATGTGCAAAAGCTGCTGACAACTTTGAATTAAAAACAGGACCTTATAAGGGACACAAAGTAACTGTTGACGGACCAGAATATGAAAATGCTGCAGGATTAGGTTCAAACTGTGCAATATTCTGCCCTGAATCAATATTAGAGCTAAACTTCTATTGTGACACATATGCAATTGATACAATTTCCTTTGGTACAGCAACAGCTTTTGCTATGGAATGCTTTGAAAGAGGAATAATCAATAAAGAAATTACCGGTGGTATGGACTTAAGCTTCGGTAACTTTGAATCTGCTGTTGAGTTGTTGCATCAAATGTCAAGAGGTGAAGGCTTTGGAGTTGTTGTAGGTCAAGGAATTCACAGAATGAAGGAGTTGTTCGTAAAAGAGTATGGAGCAGACCCGGATTTCTTGTTTGATATCGGTATGGAGCAAAAAGGCTTAGAATATTCTGAATATGGTTCTAAGGAATCCTTAGCACAGCAAGGTGGATATGGCTTAACAAACAAAGGTCCTCAGCACGATGAAGCATGGCTAATTTTTATGGATATGGTTAATAACCAAATTCCTACATTTGAAGATAAAGCTGAAGCACTTCATTATTTCCCAATGTTTAGAACTTGGTTTGGTCTTTACGGCTTATGTAAATTACCTTGGAACGACATAGTTCCTGCAGATAATAAATATACTTCAGAACCAGCTAAGGTACCAGAGCATGTTCAAAACTATTTAGATGTAGTATACGGTGTAACAGGCAAAAGACTAAGTGTTGCTGATATGATTAAGGAATCTGAAAGAGTTTACAATTTCCAAAAAATATTTAGTATAAGAATGGGTAAAGGATTAAGAGCAAACGACAGAACTCCTTATCGTTCAATGGGACCGGTAACAAAGGAAGAATACGAATCAAGACAAGAAAGATATGATACTCAATTAAAAGATAAAATTGGATTTGACCCTGAAGGCAAATCAACAGAAGAAAAAATGGCTGTTCTTAGAAAATATAGAGAAGGTCAATATGAAATGTTAATAGATGCTGTTTACAAAAGAAGAGGATGGAATTCCAACGGTGTACCTACCTTAGAGCATCTAAAATATTTGGATATGGAATTACCTGAATTGATAGAAGTTATTAAAGATTTACAATAAGCAATTTGGTGGTGATACAAATTATTAAATTAAACAATAGAGATTTTCAATGGGAAGAAGGTATGACCGTTGAAGATATTATGAAAATAAAGAATTTTTCATACTCAAGAATTATTGTTAAAGTTAATAACAAGCATATAGAGCAAGAAGATTATGCAACAACCATAATTAATGATGGTGATGACGTTCAAATGATTCACCTTCTTGCTGGTGGCTAACGATTAATAATTAAGGAAATCTTATATATATTTAGGATTTCCTTTTTTTATTTGTTAAATAATGATATAATTTTATAAATTGTATTATTGGAGTTGTTATGAATCCTTATATTTTGCATAAAGCACCTCGTTTTGTAATCATTGATTACAGAGCAAGCGATGAAATAATAAACTATTTAAAAAAATTAAATATTGAAATTATCAAAACGATAAAATGTGAAGAATTACAGGAGCCTGTAAACGGACATCCGGATATGGTTATTCATCCGGTTGATTATAAAACCTTTGTAGCTGCACCAAATGTTTATGATTATTACAGAAATGTTTTGAGGGACACCGGAATAAAACTTATTAAAGGTGGAAAAACTCTAAGTAGAAACTATCCCGAGGATATCGCATATAATGTAGCAAGAATAGGGAGATATGCTGTACACAACCTGCAGCATACAGACCAGGTTTTAAAGTATTATTTGGAAGAAGCAGACATTGAATTCATTCATGTAAATCAGGGCTATTCTAAATGTTCAACAGCCGTTTTAAATGAACACATGGCTTTAACATCAGATATTTCCATACATGAAAAACTCACATCATATAATATAACTTGTTTGTATATAAATCCTGAAGTAATTATATTAAATGGCTATAATCATGGATTTATAGGTGGATGTACAGGTTTAATTAATGAAAAAATATTCTTATCAACAGGCAAAATCCTTGATAAGAATATTTTATACACATTAAAAGAATTTATCCAGTCCGCAGGGTATATTTATGATGAAGCTTCAAAGGAACAAATAATAGATTTGGGATCTCTGATACCAATAATATAACCTCCCTTAAAGAGAGGAGTGACTTAGTGGAGCTTTTATCATTAGAGTTAAATGAAAATGAAAATCATGAGGTTTTTAATAATATTAAAATAATCACAAATTTAGATGAAAGTGATATAAATATAGAAATATCATCAACAGACGAAGGAAACATAAGGTTAAGATATTTTACGGACAATAAAATTAACAAGCGAGATTATATTGAAAAAATTATTGGAAAAATAACTAAGTTATTAATTGAATACACAAAATTGGAAAGTATCAATACACTTAAAGAAAACTATTTTTATTTTGATGAAGAAGAATTTGGATCTATTATTTGTGACATAGAAAATGAAATAGATAATGATGTTAAAATCAAACTAATTATTAAAAATAAATTTAAAGAAATATTGGAACGTTCTAATTTAATAAATTTAAATGGTTTTATAAATTTTAGATTAAAATTTATAAAGTTGTATGCAGCCCAAGTAGTTGAAAGATGTATTGACAGTTATCTAATGAAAAAGGAATATATGGATTTTATAAGCATTATAAAGCTTATTTCAGAGACGGAAGAGGCAGAATATGACTTAGTAAATGTAATGTATACCAATGATAGAATTAATGTTTACGATAAAAACATGAAGAAAATGTCATATATAAGTAATATGGAAGTAGCAAGTGATTTGGCAAACAAGGTTGCATATGATGAGTCAGTCATTAATATATTGTTAAATGTATCACCTAAAAAAATAATACTTCACGAGCAAAAAATAGACAAAAAAAATAAAGAAGCTCAAAATACAATAGAAATAATAAAGAAAATTTTTGAAGATAAAATTGAAATATGTAATGGATGCAAATATTGTGATTTGCTTTAACAAGAATATACTGATATTTTTCAACAACATTCTAAGAATGATGACAATGTCATCATTCTGGGGATGTCCATTGATATCCGTTTCAATAAATAGGAAATTGGGTATAATTTTATTATTAAGAAAACTAAAAGACTTATAGCTTAAAATAGTAATAAGGGTATAGGGAATATTAAAGGGAGGAATACATATGACATTTTTAGTTTTAGCTGGATTAATAACTATAACAGTAGTAACAGCAATTCATTTATTAAATGTAAAAGAAGCAGAAGCCAATAATGGAAATAATGAATAGTTAAAACAAGATCCTATGGATAACCCATAGGATCTTTAAATTGTGTATATAAGCCTTTATTCTGCCATTATTTCAGTCCATCTTTCAGTATATAAATCTATAAATTCTTTAGGATCTCTAAACATTTCCATTTTATTAATATCTTCATCTGGAATATTAAAAGCAGGATTATTTAAAAGCTCTTCATCAACTTCGTTTATAGCTTCTGTATGAACAGTTGAATACCATACTTCATCGATATTTCTTAAAGTTGCTTCGGTAGAGCAAAGAAAATCAATGAATTTTTCGGCTAATTCTTGATTTTTTGTTGTTGAAGGTATAAACATTGCATCTATCCAAATATTACTACCTTCCTTAGGAATAACAAAGCCTAAATTCTCATTTTCAGCCATAGCAGAAACTGCTTCTCCTGACCAAACCAATGCCATATCAGCTTCTTCATTAACCATTATATCAGGTGCACCGTCAGTAATATAAGCCATAACAAGAGGTCTCTGTTCAATTAATAATGATTTTGCTTCATCTAACTCATTTTCGTTAACTGTGTTCATTGAATAACCTAACAATTTAAGCGCAGCTCCAAATGAATCTCTTTGAGAGTCCATCATTATAATTCTTTGGCTGTAATTTTCATCCCATAGAATTGACCAACTATCAGAGGATGCATCAACAGTGTTTTTGTTATATAGAATTCCTAATGTTCCCCAGAAATAAGGAACTGCATATTCATTATTTGGGTCATAAGGTTGATTTTTGAATGCTTCATCAATATATTTATAATTAGGTATGTTATTGAAGTTTAGTTTGTTAACCATGTCTTCACTAATCATACGTTCAATCATGTATTCGCTTGAAATTATTAAATCGTAATTTGAAGCACCTGCTTTTGCTTTGATGTACATTTCTTCAGGTGTTGAATATGTGTCATATTTAATTTTAACATTATTATTGATTTCAAATTCATTAATTAAGCTTCTGTCCATGTAAATATCATAGTTAAGTATGCTTAATGTTTGTGTTTCCTCATTGTTGCAGCCGGTTAATACAATTAACACCATGCTAAGAATAAATGCAACTAACATTAATTTTTTTTTCATTTATATACCTCGCTCTTGTTATGTTTATTAGGCTTGTTAGCCCCGTTTGACCTTTTGTTTATTAATATCATTAACAATAATACCACGGTGAGCATTATCGTTGACAACGCATTAATTGTTGGTCGTACTCCTCTTCTTGCCATAGAATAAATAACTATGGAAAGATTGGTTACGCCTTCGCCCTTAGTGAAATAACTAATGATAAAATCATCTATGGATAATGTGAAAGCCATTAAAAATCCAGTGACAATACCCGGCTTTATTTCAGGAATTATAACTTTTCTTAATGCATACATAGGTGTAGCCCCTAAATCCATTGCTGCTTCCGTCATGTGAACATCAAGCTGTTTTAACTTTGGAAGTATGGAAAGTATTACATATGGGGTACTAAACACAATGTGAGAAATTAACATGGTGTTATATCCAAAACTAATTGAAAATGAAATGTATAATATCATCAATGATATACCTGTTACAATATCCGGATTAACTACAGGCAGATAATTTACATTCAATATAACAGACTTAACTTTACCTTTCATACTGTTTATTCCAATTGCAGCAATAGTTCCTAAAATTGTTGATATTATTGCAGAAGCTATTGCAATAGTAATGGTATAGTAAAATGCATTTCTAATATCTATATCGTGAAAAAGCTCAATATACCATTTCAATGAAAATCCTGTCCAGTTTCCCCTTGATTTTGACTCATTAAAGGAAAATACAGCAAGAACAATAATTGGCGCATATAGAAAAATAAAAATTAATCCCATATATATTTTAGTTAAATATTTTCTTACCATAATCTTGCTCCTCCTTCCTTATCAACATCAAATTTGTTCATTATTGACATTGAAATCAAAATAATTATCATCATAATTATTGAAATTGAAGAGCCAAAGTTCCAGTCACCATTTAGTATAAACAGTTTTTCAATCAAATTACCAATCATCATGTTTTTATTGCCGCCTAATAGCTGTGGTATAATAAATGTGCTAACTGCAGGCATAAAAACCATTATTATTCCGGAAATAACTCCTGGCATGCTAAGAGGCAATATAATTTTTCTAAACTTAGTATATTTATTTGCGCCTAAATCATCAGCTGCCTCTAATATACCGTTATCCATTTTGCTAAGAGCTGTATAGATTGGAAGTATCATAAAAGGTAAGAAATTATAAACCATACCCATTACGGTGGCTCCTCGAGTATATAGCATATTAAAGGTTGGTAATCCTAAGAATGAGAACAAATTATTTAAAATACCATTGTTTCCAAGTATCGTCATCCATGCATAAGTTCTTAAAAGCATGTTCATCCACATTGGCAATATACATAAGAATAATAATGTATTTCTTTTAGATAAATGTGCCTTTGAAATAATAAATGCTGCAGGGTATCCTAAAATCAAACAAATAACTGTTGAAACAGCTGCTAAATAAATAGAATCCCATAAAATATTTATATACAAAGGGTTAAAGAATTTTCTAAAGTTTTCTAATGTAAACTGAATGGTTGTAAGTCCGTTTGATTGTTTTGTTGTCATACTGTATAAAAATACCAAGAATGATGGGAAAACAATAAATAGGATTATCCATAATAAATAGGGATAAGCAAAGTATTTTGTTCTATCTTTCAACTTAATCCCCCTTTTCCATAATGTGTATATCATCGGGAGTAAGAGTAAGTCCTACCGTTTCGCCTACCGGCGCCATATCAGTTGAATGTACTAAAAATTCATAATCGTTTACTACAATATCCATTTCATAATGAACACCTTTGAAAGTAACTGATTTAACTATTCCTTCCAATTTACCTTCTCCAATCGGAGTTAAATCTAAATCTTCAGGACGTATTACAACATCAACTTCTTCGCCTTTACCGTATCCTTTATCAACGCATTCAAATTTCTTGCCTAAAAATTCAACCAAGTAATCATCGTGCATTAGACCATCAATTATATTACTTTCTCCTATGAAATCTGCTACAAATGCATTTTCAGGTTCGTTATAAATATCTATAGGAGTACCCATTTGTTGAATAATTCCATCATTCATAACTACGATTGTATCAGACATAGTTAATGCTTCTTCTTGGTCATGAGTAACGTATATAAAAGTGATACCAATTTGCTTTTGCATTGCCTTAAGCTCATGTTGCATTTCTTTTCTAAGTTTTAAATCAAGAGCTCCTAAAGGTTCATCTAATAAAAGTACCTTTGGTTCATTTACCAACGCCCTTGCTATTGCAATACGCTGTTGTTGACCACCCGAAAGCTGATCGATTCTTCTTTTACCATAATTTTTTAAGTTAAAAAGCTCAAGCATTTTTTCAACCTTGGTTGTTATAAGCTTTTCATCCATTTTTTTTATTCTTAAGCCAAAAGCTATATTTTCAAAAACATTCATATGAGGGAAAAGAGCATATTTTTGGAATACTGTGTTTAGCTGTCTTTTAAAAGGAGGCACTTCATTTATTAAGTTGCCATCAAAATACACTTCGCCTTCATCAGGAGTTTCAAATCCGCCTATAATTCTGAGTGTAGTGGTTTTACCACAGCCACTGGGTCCTAACAGTGTAACAAATTCATTCCTTTTTACAGACAAATTAATATCGTCTAATACTATTTCACCATCAAACTTTTTAGTAATATTAATTAATTGTATTATCGCATTGTCCATTTTTTACTCCTCTTCTAAAAATTTGGCGGAGTAGAGACCCAGATAACTCGTGCTGGGTTTTTACTCGTATTTTCAATAAAATGAGTTTTATTAGTTTTAATATAAAAGGATTCACCTTTTTTTACTTTATATATTTGATTGCCGTAATTAAGCATTATAGTTCCTGAAAGCACATATCCAAACTCTTCGCCTTCGTGAGGTTCATCCTCTTTAGTCTTGCTGTTAGCTCCAAGCTCTACCATAATAGGTTCCATCTTGTTCTTTTGCGCATTTGGAACAATCCAATTTATTCTATAATTATCTTCAGATTCCTTTACGAACACATCATCTTCTTTAAACACTATTTTGATGTCTACAGCTTCATTGAAAAAATTTCCTAAATCAGTGCCCAAACATTCCAGGATGTCGGTAAGTGTCGCTATTGAAGGCGATGTTAGATCTCTTTCTAATTGTGATATATATCCTTTAGTCAATTCACATCTGTCCGCCAATTCCTGTTGCGTCAAAGAATTGGCAATTCTTAACCTTTTTAAATTCTCGCCGATATTCATAAGCACCTCTAAGATTTGTTTATATTATTAAACCTAAAGTTTAAAGTTAGTAAACATTTAAACCGAGTTTCATTATACACACTCTAAAATTCTATGTCAATATTAAAATCAATTAAATATATGAAATTTATTTAACATAAGCATGATATTAAATATTTATTGTTTAAATATACTAAACTTTTCCACTGTTTATAGTGACGATTCTAATCTTCTTTTATTGACATCAAACTACCATTGTTATATTATTGATATTAGATGAAAGTAGGTGAACTATGGCTAAAATTAAAACTAAGTTCGTTTGCCAGGAATGCGGTTATGAAACTGCAAAATGGTTAGGTAAATGTCCCTCATGTGGTGAGTGGAATTCATTTGTTGAAGAAATAGAAGCAAAGGCCAATGATACAAAAAGCCAAAGAGGTATAAGTAAAGGGAAAATAGAAAAAATTCAAAATATAAGTACAACAAAACAAAAAAGATATTCAACAGGCAGCAAGGAAATGGATAGAGTTTTAGGTGGAGGGATAGTTAAAAGCTCTTTAGTATTAGTTGGAGGAGATCCGGGTATAGGGAAGTCCACGTTGCTGTTACAAGTTGCCGATTATATTTCAAAACAAAATCTAAAAGTTTTATATATTTCCGGAGAGGAATCCGGTGAGCAAATAAAAATTCGTGCTGATCGATTAAACATAGGAGATGGCGAGCTATACATATTAGCAGAGACAAACATAGATATAATCAAGGAATATGTAGAAAAAGAAGAACCGGATCTATTAATACTTGATTCAATTCAAACTATTTATTCACCGGATATAGTATCGGCACCTGGAAGTGTAAGTCAAGTTAGAGAAATTACCGCGATGGTTATGCGCATGACGAAAGTTAGAGATATGGCATCTTTTATTGTTGGACATGTTACTAAGTCTGGTGCGTTAGCGGGACCAAGGGTTTTGGAACATATGGTTGATACGGTTCTGTATTTTGAAGGGGAGAGACATTTCTCATACAGAATACTTAGAGCTGTTAAAAACCGTTTTGGCTCAACAAATGAAATCGGCATTTTTGAAATGAGAGATAAAGGTCTAACAGAAGTTGAAAATCCTTCAGAGGTATTTTTAAAAGGAAGGCCTGTTGATGCGTATGGTACTGTAGTAACAGCAGCCATGGAGGGAACAAGGCCAGTTCTCATAGAAATTCAAGCGTTAGTGACATATTCACCCGGTGGTTTTGCCAATAGAGTAACAACAGGAATCGATAAGAACAGAGCATCAATGCTTATTGCAGTATTAGAGAAAAAGGCAGGTCTTGCAATTCAAAGCTCGGATACATTTATTAATGTTACAGGGGGGCTTCAACTTAGAGAGCCGGCAGCAGATTTAGCTGTTTTATGTGCTATAGCATCAAGCTTTAAAGAAATTCCTGTAGACTTTAAAACTATTTTAATTGGTGAAGTAGGCCTTACAGGAGAAATTAGGGGAGTTAATTCTATTGAGAAAAGGTTGCTTGAAGCACAAAAGATGGGATTTAAAAAAGCTGTAATAGCAGAGTCAAACGAAGACTTATCTAAAAGTTTAACCGATATTGAAATAATACCTGTTAACAATATTAGACAGGTAATAGATATACTATTTTAAGATGGTCATAAGGAAAGGCTTAGATAATGGAAACTATATATAATTCTTTATTAAATTATGGTTTAAGCGAGCAAACAGCGAAATATTTGCATTACATTATTATGATGCTTATTATTACAGTAACTTCATTTACTGTTACATTAATAATTAATAAGGTAATATTAAGATTTTTAGCAAAAAAAATTCAAAATAACAAATATTATTGGGATGATGTTTTGTTAAACAACAAAATATTCCAGAAAATATCAATGATAATACCGGGATTAGTTATATATAATGGTGCAGGATTTTTTGAAGATTTGTCTGTTTTGATTTCTAAAATTTCTATAATATATATTCTTTTAATAATTATTATAACAGCAAAATCAATGATAAAATCTGCTGATGATATTTATAGGCAATATCCTATTTCAAAGGATAGACCGATAAAAGGTTTCTTGCAGGTTATAGAAATTTTACTGTATATAATATTTGGTATTATGATCATATCGATTATGATTGACAAAAGTCCGGTTGCATTAATAAGCGGAATAGGTGCATTAACTGCAATTTTCACTTTGATATTTAAGGATTCAATAGTTGGATTTGTTGCAGGGTTACAGCTTACCTGGAACGATATGCTGAGAATTGGTGACTGGATTGAAATGCCTAAGTATAGTGCAGATGGCGATGTAATAGAAATAAGCTTAACTACTGTAAAAGTTCGAAATTTTGACAAAACCATCACTACCATACCCACATATGCATTGGTTTCAGATTCCTTTAAAAATTGGAGAGGAATGCAGGAAACAGGGGCAAGGCGTATAAAAAGAGCGATTAATATTGAAGTAACCAGCATAAAATTTTGTACAGATGAAATGCTAGAAAAATATAAAAAAGTTAACTTTTTAAGAAAATACATAGAAGAAAAAGAAGCAGAATTGGAAAAATATAATGAAAATATTGAAAATACGGATATTTTAGTCAATGGAAGAAATTTAACAAACATAGGTGTTTTCAGGGCTTATGCTCAAAATTATATTAATAGTCATCCTAAGATTAGCAAAGAATTAACTTGCATGGTTAGGCAATTAGCTCCTACAGAAAGCGGAATTCCATTAGAAGTATATGTCTTTGTGAATGATACAGCATGGGTTAATTATGAGTCTGCTCAATCGGATATATTTGATCATTTGTTAGCTGTAGCAGAATTTTTTGATTTAAGGATATTCCAAAATCCTTCAAGCTTTGATTTTAATAAGCTAAGAACATAAGTAAAGAAGTATATCTGTTCTTAATTAATAGAACAGGTATATTTTTTTAAACTAAAAATTATTAATTTAGCTTAATGGTAACAGCGTATCAGTTAATGAATTAT
Organism: Bacillota bacterium; assembly: GCA_023416855.1. Classification (GTDB taxonomy): domain Bacteria; phylum Bacillota; class Clostridia; order Tissierellales; family Sedimentibacteraceae; genus Sedimentibacter. The sequence continues at coordinate 10,924 of JAEZGU010000332.1, read as the reverse complement.
AATTTATTGATTTACAATATATTCTTTGGTAATATATACTTGATCAATGATTAATATTTATTACATATTAGAAGGTGACAAATGATAGAATTTTTAAGAAATGAAGGAATCAACGAAAAACTTATCAAGGAAATTGAGGATTTTAGAAAGCAATATAAGGTTGATCCTCGCTATGATTACAGAATTCCAAAGCCGAAATACAATTATTATGGAAAAGAAGTATGGGAGCAAGCGATAACAGCCATACTTTGCGGAGAGAATCTGTTGTTAGTTGGTTCTAAGGCAACCGGGAAAAATGTATTGGCAGAAAATCTTGCTTGTGTCTTTGGTAGACCAAGCTGGGATATTTCATTTCATATAAATACAGATTCCACATCATTAATTGGAACAGACACTTTTGAAAACGGACAGGTTGTTTTTAGAAGTGGTCCTATAAATGAGTGTGCAAAATATGGTGGTTTCGGAATTCTGGATGAAATCAATATGGCCAAAAATGATTCCGTTGCAGTTTTGCACGCAACTCTTGACTACAGAAGAATTATTGATGTTCCCGGATATGACAAAATTAAGTTAAAAGATGAAGTTAGATTTATAGCAACAATGAATTATGGCTATGCAGGCACCAGAGAATTAAACGAAGCTCTTACATCAAGATTCATGGTTATTGCAATGCCTAATGTTACAACAGATAATTTAGCTAAAATTCTTACAAAGGAATTTCCTAATATGAATGAAAAGTATTTAAAACAGTTTACTGAATTGTTTCAGGATTTAAAATTAAAAAGTGATAATTCTGAAATATCAACAAAGGCAGTTGATTTAAGAGGACTTTTATCTTCTATTCAATTGATTGATAAAGGATTAAATCCGAATAAAGCATTACAGATGGGTATAGTAAATAAATCCTTTGATGACTTTGAACGTAAATTGGTAGAAGACGTAATAAAGCTAAGAATTCCCGACAATATAGATAGAGGAGATATTTTTACTCACTGATATGTTACAATCAATCAACGAAAAAAAGAGAGCCTACAATATAATTTGGAATGCCTCTGAAGACTATTCTTTTGTGCCTGAATACAATGCAATTGATTATGAGGGTAAAGCAGAAATTTATTCTAATTATATATTTGGCGCAGTGCGAAAATACTATGATTATTCTAAGCTCCAGCAATTCATTAACTATTTGAGAATTGACTCAAATCATGAATTCTACGAGGAGCTTTTTTGGCTTGGATTAGAAAATTCTACATTTGAAAAAGGTAAGCATGAACGTCCTGCTTTACTCAATTTAAGGAAAGATCATGCTAAAAATGTGTTATCCAAAGATATACATAATATCGAGGATGCTATTTTAAAAGAATTAAAAAAGGCTCATTATCAAAGAGTTATTGGAATTAAACCAAAAACAGAGGACAGGTTGCTTAGGATATTAAATGACATTGAATTTAATGAGCATATGAATACCGATGAAATAATATTTAAAATGAATGAAATTTTAGAAAACTATTTTAGATTTAATTATGGTCAATATGAAAAGTCATTCAAAAAATACGAAGAAAATAAAATTGATAGTTTGAATATACAAAAACACTTTGAAAAATCAAAACAATCCGATGAAGGCAATCCTTTAATGAAGGATTTAGAAATAGAGTCTGCTGAAACAACAAGGACAGTCTTTTTTGAATATGAAGAAAATAAAAAAGATACAAATCTTAAACTGTATAACTTAAATAGCAGAAAGATAGATATGGACAGAAGATATATAGAGAAATATTTTGGTGCTTCAAGCTATCCTGAAAGAAAAATTATTTCTCTTGAAAAATTGTTATGTGTTGGTAATCATAAAAACAATCATTTATATTTTACCGATGGAGAATATACTCCTTCCGTTCATAATGTAGATACAGAATATTTAAAAAGGGTTGCAATAGAAAAAAGAGAAGCTAATATTAATTTTTATCATGATAATTATGCAAGAAATTTAAATAGCATTATAAATTTAACAAATAAAATTAGAAATACAATGATGATGAATTTTGAACAATCTATTACAAGGTCAAAGGAAGGAAAATTAGCAGCAAGTAAAATTTGGAGAAATATATATGTTCAAGACAATAATATTTTTACTAAGGATTTGAAAAATAATTTAGGGAATATATCTGTTGATATTTTACTTGATTCGTCAGCTTCACAAAACGAAAGGCAGGAAATTATTTCATCGCAAGCCTATATAATAACTGAGAGCTTAACTCGGTGCCAAATACCAGTTAAAGTGTATTCCTTTAGTAGTCTTAGAACTTATACTGTTATAAATTTATTTCGCGATTATGAAGAAAATGATAAGAATGATAAAATATTTAATTACAGAACCTCAGGTTGTAATCGAGATGGATTAGCAATAAGAACAGCTCTTCACATGATGGAGGAAAACCAAAGTGAACATAAAATTCTGATAGTTCTATCAGATTGTAAACCTAATGATATAGAATCAAATCCCGTAACCGGTATAATACCTACGCATATAGAGTATTCAGGAGTTAGAGGTATTGGTGATACTGCTGTAGAAGTTAAGAAGGGCCTATTTAAAGGTAATATAGTTCTGTGCGTTTTCACTGGTGATGAAGAAGACTTACCTTCTGCGAAAAAAATATACGGTCATAATTTTGTAAGAATTAATTCATTAAATAGATTTGCTGATACAGTTGGAGTAATGTTGCAAAATCAATTGAAAAATTTATAAATAAGGAAGTAGTTAAATGAAGGATATAGAAATAGCAGTTGAGATATTAGAAAAAGAACAACTTACAATAGCGGTAGTGAAGGATGGAAAATTAATTTACTCAAGTAAAGATAAAGGAATAAAACCTTTGTATTTTGTTCACAAAAATAATATTGATTTAAAAGACTCAAGTGTTGCAGACAGAGTAACAGGAAAAGCAGCAGCAATGATTTGTACAAGTGCGTGTATAAAAGAACTAAATACAAAAGTAATATCTGATAATGCAATAGACATTTTAAAGGAAACTAACATAGTATATAATTATAGTGTGCTTACTCCATATATTAAGAATAGAGACAAAACAGGTATGTGTCCAATTGAAACATTGTCATTAAAAGCAGAAAATATAAATGATTTAATGACTAAAATAGAAGAGTTTTTAGAAAGTCTAAAAAAATGAAAGAGATGCCTTAAGGCATCTCTTCTTACGTCAATATTAAATCATTTCTTTTACTTAAATATTCCTTTGCAACTTGAGGGAACAATGCATAGGATAAAACATCTTGCTCTGTTTTTGCTAAGTCGCCTATTTCTGCTTTTAATTTATCATATTCATCAGATAATAAATCTGCAGGTCTAACAGTAATAACTTTGTCGTTTCCGATTATTTTTTCTTGTATATCTTTAGAGATTGGGGCAGCAGGGCTTCCGTACAATCCTTTAACATAATTTTTTATTTCAGTAGGAATTATGTTGTACCTTTGTCCTGAAATTACATTAAATACTGCTTGTGCACCAACCATTTGGCTCATTGGTGTTACTAAAGGAGGATAGCCTAAGTCCTCTCTAACTTTCGGCACCTCAGCTAATACTGCATCAAACTTGTCAATTGCGTTTAGTGATTTCATTTGCTGTAATAAGTTTGACAACATTCCACCGGGTATTTGATATTGCAATGTTTTTGGTTCTGTCATAAGCACTTTCATATTGTAAGTGCCATTATCTTGATATTTTTTCATTACTTCCTTGAAATATTCTGCAGTTTTTTCTAAGCTTTCAGTATTTAAGTTTGGATCGTATTCAGTTCCTTGTAATGTAAACACTAAAGATTCAGTAGCGGGCTGTGATGTACCTGAAGAAAGTGGTGATATTGCAGTATCTACAATATCGATTCCCGCCTCTATTGCTTTTAGCATTGCCATTTGTGCTACGCCACTGGTGCAGTGTGTATGAAATTCTAAAGGTAAATCAGTAACTTCTTTAATAGCTTTAACTAAATTATAAGCTTCGTAAGGCAGCAATATTCCTGACATATCTTTAATACAAATAGAATCTGCCCCTTCATTTTCAAAATTCTTAATTAAGCTTATATAATATTCAGTTGTATGAACTGGACTTATTGTATAAGAAATTGCACATTGACAGTGAGCACCTTCTTTTTTGATTACATCAATTGATTTTTTTAAATTTCTAATATCATTTAGAGCATCGAAAACTCTAACAATATCAATGCCTTCAAATATTGCGTTTTTTAAGAACCTTTCAACTATGTCATCGGGATAATTTTTATATCCAAGTATGTTTTGACCTCTTGAAAGCATTTGAAGTTTAGTATTCTTAACAGTTGCTCTAATTTTTCTTAATCTTTCCCATGGGTCTTCATTTAGAAATCTGAGGCAAGTATCAAATGTAGCTCCTCCCCAAACCTCCATAGAATGATATCCTACTTTATCCATTTCTGCTATAATAGGCAGTATTTCTTCTGTTGTCAGTCTCGTGGCAATTAAAGATTGATGACCATCTCTCAATGATGTTTCCGTTATTTTAATCATAGTACCTCCATTTGAATTTTTCTTAATATTATTATCATTAAAAAGCCATATATTCTTTAATATGATTGTAATTTCATATATTTAACCATATTATGTTAAGCTTTTTCTTGATATGAATTATGTACTTATGGTATAATAACATAGTAAAGTTACTTTGTATATATTGCTTTGGTGATTAAATAGTTTGATTGTAAAAGTATACTATACATATGTTTTCTTTACCATTATAATATCATGAATATCTGCATAAGTACATAATTAAAACAATCAATTTTAAGAAAATACTTATAGATGCGAAGTTGTTTTAAAATATAAATTAATTTAATAAGGTGGTAATTATGGATCAAACAGATTTAAAAATTATAAGTATATTACAGCATGATGGAAGAATATCCATGAAAGAATTAGGGAAAGAGGTATCTTTAAGTCCACCTGCAGTTGCAGAAAGAGTAAAAAGATTAGAAGATGATGGAGTCATAGAAAAATATAAAGCAGTAATAAATAATGAGAAGGTTGGAAAACCAATATGCGTTTTAATTAATGCTTCAATAAAACCTGAAAAGCAGGAAGGCTTTTTAGAATTTGCTAAAAAGTCAGAGGAAATTGTTGAGTGTTACCATGTAACAGGTCCTCACAGTATGATTATGAAAGCATATTTAAGAGAAATGAATCACTTAGAAGAATTAGTAGGTAGGGTTCAATTCTTTGGCAACACTGAAACATTTATTATTATGTCCAGCCCAATAGAAGGTAAAAGCATTTAGTTATTGTATTTCTTGGTGTGAAAATAAAGTATTAATGATGACAATATTATAAGCACACCTCCTAATATACTTAGCATATCAGGTATTTCGGATAAAAAGAAATAACCAAGTAATGTTGAAAATAATATATTAGTGTAATCATAAATAGATACTTCTGAAGCATGACATTGATTAAAAGCACATGTAAGTGCTATCTGTCCTAATGCAGCAAGAAGTCCCAATAGTATTAAGAGAGATAATTCAAATAAATTTGGTAATACAAAATCAAATAAAAAGAATGGCAAACAGCTCAGTGAAGAATATATAGAAAAACAGAATACGATAGTGTATATACTTTCTTTTTTGCCTATAGCCGTTATAAAAATAAAAGCTGCAGCTGACAATATTGCTGATACAAAACCTAATGTAGCTGGAATTACTGACAAATTAAATTTAGGTTTTATGACTAATAAGCTACCAATTATTGAGACAAATAAAACTAGTACTTTTGTTTTATTAATTCTTTCTTTCAGAAAGAAGTGTGCAAGAATAATTACAAATACAGGTGAAAGCTTATTTAAAATGGCAGCATCAGCTGCCAACATTTGTGTAGTGGCATAAAAAAACAAAATTACTCCGGTAAAGCCGAAAATATATCGATAAAATAAATATTTTCTGTTTTCTTTTTTACCGAAGTAGCTTAAATTATTTTTCTTAATTATGAAAAAAGCAATTATTAGAGAAATGAAATTTCTAAAAAACACTTTTTCCATTAAAGGTATGTTAGTCAATAGCTTTACAATTATTTGCATTGAGGAAAATGTGAAGGCAGAAAATAACATTAAAATTATTGCTTTATTGTTTTTTTTCATAATTTTCTCCCTGAGTATCATAATATATTTAATATGCTCAATTTTACATAGATTATTTTATAATTTATGGTATAATGTTAAGGTTCATTAAAGATATTTGTTAAATTGTTTAAAAACTTAAGAGGTGTAATAAATGTTAAGAATACAGCAAGTTAAGCTTCCTATAGATCATAAAGAGGAAGATTTATACATAAAAGCAGCAGAAAGCTTAAAAGTAAAAAAAGAAGAAATTAAATCATTATCTATTTTTCGAAAATCTATAGATGCAAGAAAAAAGGACGAAATTTTATTTATATATGCTTTGGATGTAGAGCTATACAATGATATTAAAATTTCTAAAAGAAATACTAATATAACAATAATTGAACCATTTATATATGATGTTGAATCAACTGGAGAAAAAGCATTAGCAAATAGACCTGTTGTTGTCGGAAGCGGTCCTGCGGGACTTTTTTGTGCTTTGCTCCTTGCTGAAAAGGGATATAATCCTATAGTTTTAGAAAGAGGTAAAAAAGTAAAAGATAGAGTTAAGGACATCGATAAGTTTTGGAAAGACGGTACGTTAAATGAAATGTCAAATATTCAGTTTGGTGAAGGCGGCGCCGGTACCTTTTCAGATGGCAAGCTTAATACATTAATCAAAGACAGATCCAAAAGAGGTAAAAAAGTACTTGATGAGTTTGTTAATGCGGGAGCTCCGGAAGAAATTGCATATTTGAACAAACCTCATATAGGTACAGATTTGTTAAGAAATGTATTGGTCAATATTAGAAAAAAAATAATAAGTTTAGGCGGAACCTTTAGATTTGAAGAGCAGCTTACGGATATAATAACAAAAGATGGACATATTTTTCGTGTTGTAACAGAAAGTGATATTATTGAAACTGATGTTTTAGTACTTGCAATTGGTCATAGCGCAAGAGATACATTTGAAATGTTGAATAATAAACTTGAATTAAAAGCTAAACCATTTGCTATAGGAGTTCGAATAGAACACCCTCAGAAAATGATAAATGAATCTCAGTACGGAAATTTAGCAGATCATCCAAATTTAGGTCCTGCAGATTATAAATTTGTACATAAAAGCAAAAATGGAAGAAGTGTCTATACATTTTGCATGTGCCCCGGTGGAGTGGTTACAGCATCTGCTTCTGAAAAAGAACACGTTGTAACTAACGGAATGAGCTTTCATGATAGAGATTTGGAAAATGGAAATGCTGCTATTGTTGTTCAAATTAGCCCTGAAGATTTTGGAGGAGATGAAAATCCTTTAGCAGGAATTGAATTTCAGAGACAATTTGAAAAAAGAGCATTTGAGCTCGGTGGAAGCAATTATCATGCTCCGGTACAGCTTTTTAGAGATTTTAAGGAAAAAAGAGTATCTACATCATTTGGTGAGATATATCCAACATATAGACCGGGTGCAGTATTTGCTAACCTTTGGGATTGCCTTCCAAACTATGTATGCGAAAGCTTAGTGGAAGGAATAACTGCATTTGGCAAGTGGCTTGAAAACTTTGATAGAGATGATGCAGTATTGACAGGTGTTGAAACAAGAACATCATCACCAATTCGAATTAATAGAGATGACGATTTGGAAAGTAACATAAAAGGTATATACCCTTGCGGAGAAGGCTCAGGTTATGCGGGCGGAATTATGTCAGCAGCAATAGATGGTTTAAAAGTTGCAGAACAAATTATAAAAACATACAAACCAATGAATAAAAAGGAATGATACAATGAAAATAGCCGTTATTGGCGGAGGTGCTTCAGGTCTTATGGCTGCAATAGCTGCTGCAAGAAACGGTGCCGAAGTTACAATTTATGAAAAACTGAATAGAGTAGGTAAAAAAATATTAGCAACAGGTAACGGCAGATGTAATTATACAAATCAAAATATTAATATTGATAGGTATCACGGTAAAAATGTTAAATTAGCAAAAGCTTCAATGGAGTTTTTTGATTTATACAAAACACTTAGATTCTTTGAAAGCTTAGGTGTTTATCCTTACGAAGGTGAGTTGGGGAAAATATATCCTAATTCATTGCAGGCATCAAGCATATTAGATGTTCTAAGATACGAAGCAGAGAGATTAAAGGTTGTTGAAGTAACAGATTGTGAAATAAAGGAATTAAGAAAAAATAAAGACAAATTCAGTATTATTGGTAATGAAGTATATACAGCTGATAAGGTTATATTGGCAACTGGTGGAAAAGCAGCACCGCAGCTTGGGTGTGACGGTAAAGGATATGAATTAGCAAAGTCCTTTGGACATAAAATAATAGAACCCTTTCCGGCATTAGTGCAACTTAAATTAAAGGGAAAATACTTTAAAAGATTAGCAGGAATAAGATTTGACGGTACAGTAAAAGGGTTAACAGAGAATAAGTTAATCAGAGAAGACGAAGGAGAACTTCTTTTTACGGATTATGGAATTTCCGGTCCTCCCATACTGCAAATAAGCAGAAAAATAATAGAAGAGTTAAACAATAAAAATACTGTATATATATCAATTGATATGTTTCCAGATAAAACAAAACTTGAATTATACGATATTTTAAACGTAAGATTTGTAGATATCGGATATAAAAGCATTGAAGATAGTTTAGTTGGATTTATAAATAAAAAATTAATATCAGTGATTTTATATGAAGCAGGATTTGAAGATTTAAGCAAAAAATGTGGAAAATTAAATAGAAAAGAAATTTTTAAAATTATAGATGTTTTAAAAGATTGGAAATTTGAAGTAATAGGTCACAATACCTGGCAGCAGGCACAAACAACTGCAGGCGGAATAGATATGTTAGAAATAAATACAAGTACTCTTGAATCAACTAAAGTAAAAGGATTATATATATGCGGAGAAGTACTTGATGTGGATGGAGACTGCGGTGGATTTAATTTACAGTGGGCATGGAGCTCAGGTTTTACAGCAGGACATTTCAGTTCATTATAGGGTATTGAAGAAAGGATTAAATATGAAAAGATTTTTAGAGAAAATTTTTGGGTCATACAGTGAAAAAGAAGTTAAAAGATTAGAACCGACAGTTGATGCAATACTATCATTAGAAAATGAAATGGCTAAATTAAGCGATATCCAGCTTAAAGCTAAGACAGTTGAATTTAAAGAAAGATTAAAAAACGGTGAAACCAAAGATGACATATTGCCTGAAGCTTTTGCAGTTGTTAGAGAAGCAGCTTGGAGGGTTTTGGGACAAAAGCATTATCGAGTTCAATTAATTGGAGGTATAGTTCTTCATCAGGGAAGAATAGCCGAAATGAGAACAGGTGCAGGTAAGACATTAGTTTCTACATTACCTGTGTATTTGAACGCCCTTGAAGGCAATGGAGTACATGTTGTAACAGTTAATGACTACTTAGCAAAACGTGACTGTGAATGGATGGGAAAGGTTCATAATTTTTTAGGATTGTCAGTAGGATGCATTGTTCACGGTATTACAAAAGAAGAAAGAATAAAAGCATACCAAAGTGACATTACTTACGGAACAAATAATGAATTTGGTTTTGATTATCTTAGAGACAATATGGTAATCAGAAAGGAAGAAATGGTTCAAAGAGATTTGAACTATTGTATCATAGACGAAGTTGACTCGATTTTAATAGATGAAGCAAGAACTCCTTTGATAATATCAGGAGAAGGTGAAAAATCGACAGATCTGTATGAGTTAGCCAATAGCTTTGTTTTACCTTTGAAAGGTAAAATACAATCTCCGGAAGAAAAGAAATCCAAAATGGACTATATTATGGGAGATGTAGAAGAGGATGATACAGTCGATTTTATAGTTGATGAAAAGGGAAAAAATGTAACACTTACTGCTCGAGGTATAACTAAAGCAGAGAGATTTTTTAATATAGAAAATTTAGCAGACCAAGAAAACATGGAAATTTCACACCATATAAATCAAGCGTTAAAAGCTCATAATACAATGAAGAAGGACATTGACTACATTGTAAATGACGGCGAGGTATTGATTATCGATGAATTTACCGGACGTATCATGTACGGTAGAAGATACTCTAATGGTTTACATCAAGCAATAGAAGCAAAAGAAAGAATAGAAGTTAGAAAAGAATCTAAAACATTGGCAACTATAACATTCCAAAATTATTTCAGAATGTATAAGAAGCTTTGTGGTATGACCGGTACAGCAAAGACAGAGGAAGAAGAATTCAGAGAAATTTATGGAGTGGATGTTATTGAAATACCAACCAATAAAGAAGTTGTAAGAATTGATCATCAAGATGTTGTTTATAAGGGCGAAGTAGGAAAATATTCAGCCGTTATAAATGAAATTATTGAAAAACATAAAACAGGCCAACCAATACTTGTTGGTACAATTTCAATAGAAAAGTCAGAGCTCTTAAGTAAGCTGTTAAAAAAAGCTGGAGTTAAACATGAGGTATTAAATGCTAAGCAACATGCAAAGGAAGCTGAAATAGTAGCACAAGCAGGCCGTTTGGGAGCTGTTACAATTGCAACAAATATGGCAGGTAGAGGTACCGACATTGTACTTGGTGGTAATCCGGAGTTTCTTGCTAAGCACAAAATGAAATCAAAGGGTTTCACCGATGAATTAATAGCATTAGCAGATGGATTTAATGATACTGATGATGAAGAAATATTAAATGCAAGAAAAGTATATAAAGAATATTTAGAACAAGCAAAAGAAGAATTAAAGGATGAACAAGAAAAGGTTAGAGAAGCTGGCGGTCTTCATATTATAGGTACTGAA
>JAEZGU010000275.1 GCA_023416855.1 Bacillota bacterium | reverse complement strand
TAATGACATGAGGGCAGGCACCTCCTATTAATTTATGGTTAACTCCACAGTTATAGCATTGTTGTCTGCAGTCACTTGTAGTGAGTGCTTCCATTGCTTTATTATATTCACTGATTAAAAACTCTTTAGTAATTCCTGTATCGATGAAATCCCATGGTAGAACCTCTGATAACTCTCTTTGTCTTTTAGCAAAGAAGTTTGGATCAGTATTTGTTTCTTCAAAGGCTTCCATCCATTTGTTAAAATCAAAAACATCGTACCAACCATCAAAACGACATCCCTTTTCATATGCTTTAATTAGTGCTTTAGATAGTCGTCTGTCTCCTCTGGCAAATACAGCTTCTAAATAGCTAAGCTTTGGCTCATGGTAGCTAAAGGATATCTTTTTATCTTTAATTTCCTTTTGCAACGCTCTTGCTTTTTCATAAAATTCATCCATGCTGTCCTGTTTAACCCATTGGAATGGAGTAAATGGCTTTGGAACAAAGCATGAAGCACTAGCATTTATTTTTAAATTACCTTTAATTTCTTCCTTCGGTCTTTGGAAAAATTTATCCTTAACCTTATATGCAAGGTCCTTAATACCCATAACATCTTCCATAGTTTCTCCTGGAAGACCAATCATAAAGTACAGTTTAACAGTAGACCATCCTAAATTAAAAGCTGTTTCTACAGGCCCTAAAATTTGCTCTTCTGTAAGATTCTTATTTATAACATCCCTCATTCTCTGAGTTCCTGCTTCAGGAGCAAATGTAAGCCCGGATTTTCTAACTTCCTGTAATCTTTCTATAATATCAAAAGTCATGGAGTCAAGACGAAGTGAAGGTAATGATATACTTATATTTTTATTTTCATATTTATCTAATAGCTGTAATGTTAAATCCGGTAAGCATGAGTAATCGCCGGAGCTTAGAGATGTAAGTGATATCTCATCGTGTCCAGTAGAATTGATTAAGCTTTCCACCTGATTAATCAGTGTAGTTGGTTTTTTCTCTCTAACAGGCCTATATACCATTCCCGCTTGACAGAAACGGCATCCTCTTGTACACCCTCTAAATACTTCTAACACGACTCTGTCATGAACTACATCGATATATGGCAAAATGCTTTTTTCAGGATAAAAACTTTTGTCTAAATCTCTAATAATTCTTTTTGTTATTATTGCTTTAGCGTTATCATTTAATATTTTTCTTGTCTTTATTGTTCCATCATCATTATATATTTCTTCATAAAATTGAGGTACATATATACCATCTATTTGTGCAGCTTTTTCTAAAAAAGTAAGCTTGTTATAACCACTTTTCTTTTCTGATTCATACAACTCCATTAATTCAAGTACTAACTCTTCTGATTCTCCAATTGTAAACAAATCAACAACTTCATAAAGAGGCTCCGGATTGTATGCACATGGACCTCCTGCTATGATAATTGGCATATCATCTGTTCTTTCCTTTGATCTTAAAGGTAAGTTTGCTAAATTCAACATATTTAGCACATTTGTGTAGCTCATTTCATATTGGAGAGTAAAACCAACAAAATCAAATTCCTTTAATTCATCCTTGCTTTCTAAGCCATATAATGGAATGTTATTTTTTCTCATTTCCTCTTCCATATCAGTCCAAGGAGCAAAGACTCTTTCGCACCAAATATTATTTTTACTATTAAGTAAATGGTACAATATATGAAGTCCTGTATGAGACATTCCCACTTCATAAACATCAGGAAATGCAAATGCAAATCTAATATTTATATCTTCCTTATCTTTTATTACAGAGTTAAGTTCACTACCAACATATCTTGCAGGTTTTTCAACGTTCAATAACTCTCTGTCAAGTTTTTTAAAATCTATCATCCTATTTCCTTTCTATTTGCTACTGTTTTTCTACAAGCATTTGCAGCTCTGTTAAATACTCATCAACATTGCTTGTTTCATGGACATCTATTCTATATAATTCTATTGGGTCAGATAAAACAATATAATTATTTTTATCAGCATATTCCATCATTAAAGGTATAAAATCCTTAGTTTTTTCATAAGAACCTCTATAAGATAGGCTTAAATATTTACCCTTTGGTATTACTCTGTCGAATGCTCTATCATCGCTGTCAAGAATGAAAAATACAGAGGTGTATGCGTTATATATACCTTCCTTTACCTTATCAAGATTCATTGTAACCCCTACATAGTTGTTTCCTAACAGATACAGTTTATCCTCATGTTTTTTATGTAGCTTTTTTATGAGAAAATCAGCTTCTTCATCTCTGCTAAATTTATCATTTAGAACTATAACTTTTCTTTCTTCTATATCAACTTCTTTGATTAACTCTACATCCATAAAGCTTGCATCTTCCTTTAAGGACTTCATACGAGATAAAATCATATTTTTTTGTGTTTTTAACTGTTCCATTTTTTTATTAATAATAATTATTTCTTCATTTAATATATCCAAGGTATTTTCTACTGTTTTGTTTTCTAAATAATCCTTAATTATTTCCATTGGAAAACTAAGATTTCTTAAATCCTTTATAATATTAAGTTTCCATATATCCTGTATGCTGTATAACCTATATCCGTTAGTATCTCTTTCAGGCTTAAGCATACCAATTTCTTCGTAATATCTTAGAGAGTCTTTTCCTATATTATACAAATTAGAAATTTCGTTTATTTTATAATAACTCTTCATTTATCCATTCCTTTAGCTATTCTGTAAATTCTAAGATATTTTAACACAATCATTTTGAATTGACAACTTATAATTAAATTATATAATAGTTGTATGAATTACATTTAAGGAGGCATCATGAACTATCAGGAAGCAATTGAATTTATTCATTCTACATATAAATTCGGTTCAAAATTAGGTTTAACAAACATAACTAAATTAACGGAGCTATTAGATAATCCTCAGGATTCATTTAAAATAATACATGTTGCAGGAACAAATGGAAAGGGCTCCACAAGCAACATGATACACGATGTATTGATGGATGCCGGTTATAAAACAGGGCTATTTATTAGTCCATATTTAGAAGAATTTACTGAAAGAATTCAAATAAACAAAGTGCATATTGACAAAGATTCGTTAGCAAGGATAACACAATTAGTCAAAGACAAAATAGAAATAATGCTTGAAGAAGGTTATAATCATCCAACTGAATTTGAAGTTGTAACTGCAATTGGATTTAAGTATTTTCAAGAACAGCAAATTGATTTCTTAGTATTAGAGGTAGGTTTAGGTGGTAGATTTGATGCCACAAATGTAGTTACAAATACATTGGTTTCTGTTATTACTTCAATCAGCTACGACCATACTGAATATTTAGGTGATACATTAGAAAAAATTGCTTTTGAGAAAGCAGGAATTATAAAGGAAAATTCAAATGTAGTAATTTATCCACAGGATGATAATGTAGTTAATACTATAGTGGACATTGCAAAATCAAGAAACTCAAAATATTATATAACTGATAAAAACAACATAGAAAAAATAGATGGAAACTTAACCGGACAATGGTTTAAATATTTGAAAAATGATATTTTCAACTTGCCTGAGGTTAAAATATCTTTCTTAGGTGAGCATCAACTGTTTAATGCTTTGACAGCACTTAGAACTCTTGAAATTATAAAAATATCAGGCTATAACATAACTGAAGAAAATATACTAAATGGCTTTAAAAATGTTAAATTTGCAGGAAGATTTGAAATTTTACAGGAAAACCCAATAATTGTTCTTGATGGTGGTCACAATATAAGTGGTATAGAATCCTTCTCAAAAGCAGTAAATGAATATTTTAAAGATAACAAAATCATTCTTTTTTTTGGTATGTTAAAGGATAAAAATCCTAAGGATGTATTACCATTATTAGTGCCTCTTTGCAAGGAAATATACACATTGACTCCAAACAATCCAAGAGCTATGAATTCATCTGATTTATCAGATTTAATTAGAAATCATTATGATATAAATGTGAAATCTATTAATAATTACGAAGATATCATTGATATAATAAAGAAAGCGGATAAAAATGAATACATTGCCTTTGTAGGTTCTCTTTATATGATTGGTGAAGTTAGAACTTTATTAAAAAATATGTAGGGAACGGCCACTGTGCCGTTCCGAAAAAATAAGTAGGGAACGACCAGTCGTTCCCTACTTTCTTATATGTAATTTAAAAATCTATAAGCCCTAAGCTTATTTTCAAGCAATCATCAACCTCACCCATCAGGTTTGTATCAAACCGTCCGATTTTTTCCTTCAGCCGTTTCTTATCAATAGTGCGTATTTGTTCTAACAATACAACTGAATCCTTAGGCAAACTAAAGTCTTCCGAACTTATTTCTATATGTGTAGGTAATTTCGCTTTATTAATCT
Source organism: Bacillota bacterium (assembly GCA_023416855.1). Lineage (GTDB taxonomy): Bacteria > Bacillota > Clostridia > Tissierellales > Sedimentibacteraceae > Sedimentibacter. The sequence goes on along the minus strand of JAEZGU010000275.1, from coordinate 120 downwards.
GAGATGTAATCGCAGATACTATAACTGTAGGGCTATATCTGTTTCCAATGTCGTTTTGTACTACTAAAACCGGTCTTACGCCTCCCTGCTCTGAACCAATCACCGCGCTTAAGTCGGCAT
>JAEZGU010000274.1 GCA_023416855.1 Bacillota bacterium | reverse complement strand
TGTTAGGAACATCTATAAACAAGTTTTCAAGTATTTCTTTTCTCTTAGTTAAAATTTCTCCTCTCAAATCCACTCCATTTAATGCAAGCAAGTCAAAAATTATGTATGTAAGCCTACTAACTTTTTTATTTTTCATATAGTTTTGGAGTGCTTGAAAATCCGTTTTACCTGTTTCATCCGTTATTACCACTTCGCCATCTAATACCATGGATTTTTCATTAGCAAAGTCAGATAAAGATAATGCAATATCGTAAAAACGCTTTGTAAAATCATTGCCATTTCTGGTTATTAGCCGTACGTTACTGCCTTCCACAAATGCAATAATTCTGTATCCGTCGTATTTCATCTCATAAAGCCAATCTTCACCCTCAGGAACATTTTTCACTAATTTAGCAAGCTGAACACTAACATTTTCAAAAGGATTCTTAATTATTTTATCTTCTGTTCCTTTTTCAATTTCGGACATAGTTCTACCTGTTCTAACACTAATTGTAAACTCCGATATCCCGTCTGATGATTTAACAAACTCATCCTTTTCCTTTAATAAAATCCAATTATTATTTTTATTACCACTTGCTTTTATTCTTACTAAAGCCCACTTTCCTTTGAGCCGTTTGCCCTTAAGAGTAAATTTCAACATACCATTGCTGAGACCTTCCTCAACATCAACATAAGGTTCCCAATATCCTTCATCCCATAGCATAACAACTCCGCCACCGTATTCATTTTGAGGAATAGAGCCTTCAAAATTTCTATATTCCAATGGATGATCCTCTACCTTGACGGCCAATCTTTTATCTATAGTGTTATATGAAGGTCCCTTGGGAACAGCCCAGCTTAACAGGACACCATTCCATTCTAAACGCAAATCATAGTGATCCCTACTTGCTATATGATGTTGTACAACAAATCTTAAATCCTCTTCCGAATTTTCTGTTATTCCTTTTGGCTCTAAGGTCCTCTCAAAATTTCTTTTTTGGTTATATCTGTTTAACTGCTCACTCATAAATTACGCTGATTCCCTGTCCTTTTTAGCTTTCTCTACGCTAGCTTTTAATGCTTCCATAAGATCGATAACTTTACCTGTGTTATCATCCTCTGCAGCTACCACTTCTTTACCCGAAATTTTAGCCTCTATAAGCTCACGCAATCTTGCTTGATATTCATCTTTATATTTTGATGGATCAAAGGGTGTATCCATTGAATTGATGAGAATTTTTGCCATATTTAGCTCTTGCTCAGATACTTCGGGCTTTGTATACGGTTTTTGTAATTCTTTAATTTCATCAGCATAAAACATGGTAGAAATTAATATACCTTCCTCTCTAGGTATAATGGCCATAAGAGTATCCTTAGTACCCATAACAGTCTTCCCTATTGCTATCTTCTGCTCTGACATAAGTGAAGATCTTAAAAGCTCAAAGGCTTTTTCGCCACCCGGCTCAGGGGCTGCCTGGTAAGTCTTTTCATAATACACAGGAGAAATTTGATCTAATTGCGCAAAATGCAATATTTGAATTGATTTTTCTTTTTCAGTCTTTATTTTTTCAATCTCTTCATCTGTTATAACAACGTACTTGTCCTTATCATATTCATAGCCTTTTACTATTTCTTTAGATGTAATTTCCTTGCCGCAATGACCACATGTTTTTTTATATCTAATGCGACTGTTATCATCCTTATGAAGTTGATTAAAATGTATGTCATTATCTTGAGTAGCTGTATACATTGCAATTGGTATTGCAACCATACCAAAAGTTATTACCGATTTACGTGATATCATAAAAAACACCTCCAAGTATATTGTTTCCAAAGGAGGTGCAAGTATTCGATATTATATGTATTTTTTATATTTCTGAGTTAATGTCAATGAATCGGTTTCCTTTACCCCAAACTGAAACAATTGGCATTACCTTTACAAACGCTGCTTTATCTATTTCTTTAATATACTTCTGTATCATAATTGATTGGTTAGGAGAGCATACAGTTTCTACTTGAACTTTTTCATCATTAGTATATCCACCCTTAACAGTAAAAATTGTTACCCCTCTACCTAATTTGTGCATTATGAATTTACTTATATCCTCATACTTAGAGCTTATTATTTCAAGCTTGTACAGTTTTGTACCAAAACCAAACATTGCATAATCACATACTTTTGTTACAATCATTTGACTAATAACTGAATAAAGAGCTATATTTCTACCAAATGTAAATGCTGAAATTATAATAACAATTCCATCTAATATCAACATAATGTAGCTTACATTAATGGAAGGGAACAGTTTTTTATTTATAATTCTTGCTATAGTATCAGTTCCTCCAAATGAGAAACCCTTTCGAAGAATCATTCCAACACCCATACCGTAGAAAATTGAAAAGTATATTGAAGCAAGCAACAAATCATTTTCTACAAATTTAAACTCAATATTTTGCATTACCAATAGAACTGTAGGATACAAAATGGAAAGAAAAATTATCTTAACAATTTCTTTCTTTCCCATTAGCAAGTATGTAACAATTAATATAATAAATGTTATAAAGTAATAAATGTAAGAATAATTAATATTCATATATTTTTCTAATATAATTGCTAAACCGGTTATTCCACTTGTAATTAGTCCGTTTGGTTTAAGAATGTAATTAACGGAGAAAGCCGTGATAACACATCCAATAATTAAATAAATCGTATTGCTTATTAGTTTTTTAAAGTTGTCCATCTTACCCTCATTTTTATATAATTTAAAATTTTGTTACTCTTGATTTGCCGGCAAAACCTTTAATCTAATTAAATGAATTGTTACTGCAGAACCAATTACAAATAATAAAAATTTAATATATATATTATGCATTAAATAAATAGTTAAACCAAGCGAAAACCATAATAGTGTTATTGCTGTTATTTTAGCGCTTTTCTTTACTGCCTTGTAAATCACATAATCACGTATGTATTTCCCGAATACTTTATGATTAGTAAGCCATTCATATAAACGCTTTGAACTCCGAAAATAACAAAACGAAGCAAGCAAAATTAAAGGAGTTGTTGGCAAGACAGGAACAAATGCTCCGACAATCCCTAATATAAGTGAAACTGTTCCAATTATTATAAGCACATATTTTTTTATGTTTTCTATTATCATAGTCAAAATCACCATTAAAATATTATTTACAAATCAATTATAGTTAATGATACTCTTATTATATAATTTTTAAACAAAAATACAAACCTTATTTCATAAATAAAGCTCAATGGAATCTACCACTGAGCTTCTTAATTATTTACTTATTCTCTTTTACTTTTTAACTACCGGAAACCAAACCTCGCATTTATAATCCGGTGCTTGTTGGTTTCCTTCAAAATAAACCTCTATATCCGGTGCATTTGCATATTCATAACCTGATGTTGGAAGCCATTCTGTTACAATACGTTTTTGTAGCTCCTGTATTGCATGAGGCATAGCTCCAATACATTCAAATACTGCCCAAGTGCATGCAGGTACTGAATATTCTTCCAATTCTTCAGGTGTTTCTTTATCTGTTGCTGCTGCAATGTAGTAGTCCAAATCTTTACCATCTATGCTAGTACTTAATCCTAACAAACCATATGGTTCACGATTAATTAATCCTAAAATCGAAGGCAAAATTCCACTTTGTATTGTTTCCTGCCAAAAAACAGGTACTCTTGCAAAGCATTCTTCATTGCTCATACTTAAATGTTCCTTTACTCCGACAATCTTAAATGCTTCCTTCGTTATAATTTTGTAATTCATTTCACTATCTCCTTTAATTGTTATTTTGAAGCTGATACGCGGATATGCTTTCAAAAAAACTCCCTGTTTTTTTGCTGCGGTAGGAGAAATGCCGTGAACATTTTGAAAAGCTCTATTAAAAGCAGTAGGTGAATCATACCCATACTTGAGAGCAATATCAATAACCTTATCACTGCCGGTCTGTAAATCAAAAGCTGCTTTTGTTAATCTTCTTCGTCTAATGTATTCAGCTAGCGGAACATCAGCAATATAAGAAAACATCCTTACGAAATGATATGTTGAACAACATGCAATATGTGCCAATTTGTCATAACTAATCTCTTTATCAAGATTATCTTCCAAATAATCCACTGCTTCATTTAATTTTGATATCCATTCCATCGTATCATCTCCTTATAATCAAAAGTATATAGTTTGTTGTAAATATAATCCTCTCAATTCTTGCACGAAAATGAGAGTTTAATAGTGGTCTGCATACCTCCACCATAATATAGTGCTAACAATTCCAAGCACACAAGTTACAAATACAATAACAATACTAATGCCTTCAATTATTGCACTGTCATTTCCGGTAACCCCACTTGCTATCGCAGGAATCGACCATGGAAAAAAGTGACCATAACCTGTTGCTGCAACTATTTGTGCTATTACTAATGTAAATATCATAAACCCAAGAGGAGATAAGTAGCCATGACCAAAACTTGCAAAAAAAGCAACAGGCATAGAAACCAATATAGTTAAAATAGAACATAATATGAACACCAAAATGCCTTGTATCATTATTTCTTGCGTCCAAAAAGGTATATCAACAATATTACCAACTATTAATCCTAAAACAAATACAATTATTGAAAGAATTAAACACCAAAAAATTGCAACTATAAATTTTGATATTACAATATTATTTCTTGATACAGGAAGCGCAAGTAAATCCTTGATAGTCCTATCCGAATACTCTCTTCCAAAAATCCAACTATATACAAAGCCAAAAACTAATAAGCCACCAATTGCAATAGCTTGAGATAGCAGCATAAAATAAGAGGCCCAATCGGCAGTTCCTATAATCTGCGCCTTAGAAGAAATAAAACCTAATTTCAGTGCCATTGTAGGATCCTTTAATATAAACATAAAAAATCCACCGGCAAAAGGCACCAACGAAAGTGCCAGTATTGTGATTAAAGGAATTTTCGATTTGTAAAATTTTGTTGTTTCTACTGAGATACATGTTAATATTTTATACATCTAATTCCCTCCCAACTCTTTGATAGTTCTTAAAAAAAACATTTCTAAATCTTCCTTTTCTACCATTAATAGTGTTGGAGGATGACCTTTTCTTACAAGTAATTTAGCCACTTCGTCAGGTTTATTTATAGCATTGTCGCTTTGAATTTGCAAATTATTTTCTTTAATATCTACTTTATACTTAGCTTCAGTAAGTATTGAATTAATTGAATTTCTATCTTTTCCATCCAATATAAGTGATTTCCTAAGTTGACTTTCAAGATGCTGTGTATCTATTTCTTTAATTAATTTTCCATTATGAATTATACCGATATTAGTAGCTATTTTCGATATTTCATCTAACTTATGACTGGAGATAAGCACTGTTACTCCTGAGTTTTTTGCTAAATCCATAAGCAATTGACGCACTTCAACTATACCTGCTGGATCTAATCCATTTGTAGGTTCATCAAGTATTAATATTTTAGGTTTATGAATTATTGCTTTTGCTATCCCTAATCGTTGAGCATTTCCAAGAGAAAGATGTTTAGCTTTCTTAGATTCATATTCATATAATTTCAATTTCTTCATAATCAAATCAACTGAACTTTTATCCCCTAACCCTCTTAGCTTACGAACAACTTCTATGTTTTCTCTTACTGTTAATTCAGGGTATGAATATGGTGTTTCCACAATATATCCTACATCACTCCAAATGTTTGCATTCCCTGTTTTTACCTTTTTCCCTTGTAGGTAACATTGACCTGATGTAGGAGTTATCATACCTAATAGCATTCGTATGGTAGTAGTTTTACCTGCACCGTTAAGACCTAAAAATCCAAATAACTCTCCTCTTTTTACTGATAAATTTACATCATTAACTGCATGAACATCCCCATATATTTTCGTAAGATTAATAGTATCAATAATATTATTCATTTTTATGTTCCTCGTCAATTATCTGTAACGCAATACCTTTTATCAATAACTTTAGTGCATCACTAAAGTCCTTCTCACCAATTTCTTCAACATATATCATGCTCATAAAAATCGCTCTTAATGATGCTGCAACAGTATTTATATTTACATTATCTTTTATCTTAATAAATGAGAATATCTTTTCTATAAACGTTTCATCTAATGCATGATGATTAATAATAATTTCATTAGGCAATTTTCTCATAAGATATTCAAATTCGTTATTTCTAATTATACTAATTACAAAAGATTTACCAACATCTTCATACAAATCAAAAATAGCATTGGTGAATTTATCAACACCAATTTTGTCCTCTTTCATAAATTCATTAGTTATATTATTTATAATAGTCCTTTGGTAATCCTCTAAGATAATAAAAAACAGAACTTCTTTAGATTGATAAAAGTTATAAAAGGAACCCTTAGATATACCTGCTATTTGAACAAGTTGATCTACAGTTGTTTTCCTAATACCATATTTAAAAATACATTCCTTTGCTGCTTCACTTAACTTATTTTTTATCAACTCTTTTTCATTATCACTGAATGCTGCCGTCATCATCGCCCTCCTGTCCACTATGACTATATTTATTTTTATGGTCATAGTGTAACAATACTATAGCATTTTGTCAACGATTTTTTACTTATTATATATATTTTTACTCATAAAAAATGGCTATGAACATCATAGCCATTTTGCACAAATTTTATTGAGATATTTTTTCTATATCTGTAACAATAAGCTGACCATCTGATGTTTCATAATATTGAATCTTAATTTCATCATCCTGTTGGAGATTTAAATTTTGAAATTTTTCACGAACATCATCGGTCAACATAAACATTTTTGGTGGTATACTATCAGGCACTCCGCTTATTTTAACTTCAAAAAAATTTACATCAGCTAATCCGTTAAATGTTCCTGTTTCAATTTTTATATCTTCTACATTGTCTTTTTCATCTTCTGTAGCTGAATCATTTTTTTCTAATACATTTTCTTCATCTTGTTCAATTTCTTCATTTAATTCTTCTTCACTCTCATCATCAATTTCTTCTATTATTTCATCCGAATTGTTCGGAACTGTTTCATCATTAGGTACAGCACAGGATGTAATCATTACTATAATTAATAATACAAATATAAAAACTAACTTTTTCATCTTTCACCTCGATTTATTTTGTTTTACAGATAATTAGACGTTCTTTTAATTAAAAATATTCCAAAAATTACATTATAATACATCTAATATTTCTCTTATTATACTTTTTTGCAAAACTTTATTATGACCTGAAATGCAAATATCAAAATCTATGTTCTCGTATTTTTCCATTGTTCTAATATACATTTCCTTTTCGCAATAAATACTGGGGACAATCTCATCCATGTTGTCACCAATATTGTCTGCAAGTACAAGCACTTTGTCTTCTTCATCTAAAATACTTATAGAATCCAATGTATGACCGGGAGTATGAAATATTCTAATTTTATCTTCAGTAAAATACAGTTCATTTTGAAAAACTAAATTTGGAAGACACATTTCTACTCTACCAAGACAATACTGACTATTTTTATACATCATATTTTCCCAATAAGACAAAATCATATCTCTGCATAATTTATGAGAAACTATCATACAATCTTTAAACGAGCCATTACCCCATACATGATCCCAATGATAATGGGTATTTATAACTATTGTTTTTTTATCATCGTTTTTGATATTCTCTTTAATAATATCTGCACTTAAAGATCCTAATCCAGTGTCTATCACATAATTATTCTTTCTGCCTTTTATTAAGTACATATTTAGATCCCAATCTAAGTCATCATGTGTATATAAAATTCCTCTGTTTTTAATTTTTTGTATTTGCAAATTTCTCCTCCTATTTTTCTACCTTCATAAATCTTATTTCATCTACTGGATCTCTCAACACATAGCCAATAATATTCCCATATCCATCAACCTCAAAAACATGTTCCCATATCTCATTGGCTTTATCAAAAAATTTTGTATCCGAGAAGGGGGTCAGATATATTATCTCATCAGATATATAAGCAACTAAACAGCCATTCTCAATCTTCACATCTATTGTGTAATTTAAACTATTATCTGTTGCTTCATATTTGCCAGTAAATTTATTGAGTATATCTTCATCTAATTTTATTTCTTTCCTTTTATAAGGAGTTATATGTTCATGATTTAAGGCAATTGCACTTATTGCCTTCATTATACTACTGTTATCAATCCAAGTAGTATTAAGTAGAATTATAACAGCAATGTCATCATCTAAAAATCTTGCATAATAAGAGAAATAACCACTGTTCAAATTTCCTGGGTGTCCAAACCATTTGTGTTCCTTAAGTTTTCCTATATAGCAGCCTAAACCATAGTTAAGACCCAACCCAGTATTATCATGTATCATCTTATTTAGAGTTTCTTTTTTTATCAATTTTTCTTCTCTCAAAGCTTTATCAAAGAGATACATATCATATGATGTAGAATAGATATTTCCCGAACCATAAGTATGAGACATATCATAGGGTAGCTTCTTAATAAAATGATTATATTTATACTCGTATCCATTAGCTAAATTTTCTATTTCATCTTTGTAAAATAACAAACCTGATGATTCCATACCTGCAATTTTAAATATATATTTATCAAGGTATTCTTCATAGCTAATTCCCGATACTTTTTCTATAATACAAGCTAAAAGCTGATATCCCGCATTACTGTATAACATGCTTTTGCCTGGTTCGAAAATTAATGGGCTATCATTAATCAACCTTATTAATTTATCCTTTTGTATATTTTGATAAGGGTTTATTAATCCGGAATCAGTTATGTCCCTAACAATTCCAGATGTATGAGTAAGAAGGTTTCGTATGGATATATCATCTCCATTGTATTGTTCAGGAATATACTTTGAAACCTTGTCATCTAAAGAAAGTAGTCCATTTTCATTAAGTTGCATAACAGCCATTGCAGTAAACAACTTTGTGGTTGAACATATCAATGACTTTGTATCCTGTGTAAATGGTATATTGTTTTCAAAGTCTGACATTCCATAGCTTCTGCTTGCAACAATTTTTCCTTCCTTTGAAATTATAATACTCCCATTTATTTTGTGACTACTGTATGCTGTGTTAAAGGCATTGATATACTCATCAAGTTTTGTTGGCAATTCATTATTTTCACTTGAAACATCTTTACTACAACCTATGAAAATTATTGTAAATACTATTAGAACAGATATAAATGCTAACATATAATATACAGCGGATATTCTTTTCATAAAATCCTCAATTCTTAAAGTAAATAAAAATCTTAACCTTACTTAACTATTTTCGAAAAATTATCCTCTGATCAATTAAATCAAATGTTACCAATAAATTGTTTTTCCATAATTGATCAGAATTCAATTCAATCATTGTAGGAAGTGGTAATCCTTCTGCCTGCGCCATATTATTTATTTCAACCATATCAATTAACATCATTTCCATACTTCCTATTTTAATAGGAATATCAATAAAGTTATTGGGCTTATCAACCATAGTAGCTATTGCATTAGGATTATATATATATGAATAATTTTTTCCTGTATCTAAATATACAATAATCTCCTCACCATTTAATTCAGCTTCAAAAAATGGCAATGATTCTTGATTGCTACTTGTTGATATACGCAACGGTAATACTTCATACTTTTCTGTATCTAAATTATTATAATCAATAGGATTATCACTTATGGCAATCCTATGTCCGGAATAGTCAAGGGTAATTACCTTTGATTTAAAATATTTAAGACCTACTGCTCCGTTAAATTTTTTTGAAGAGAACATATTCCAATCAGATATTGTTGTATCTATATTGTTATAAGTATCTCCAAACACATTAATCTCCTCAATTATTATTCGTTTATTCCAGCCTCGATGTGAGCCATCCCTGTTTAGTGCTTCAGACTTACCTAACAACAAATAGTCAATTTCATGTTCTATTGCATTAGTAAGGAAAATTCCAACTCCACAGCCAGTATCGAAACCTACTTTATACTCTTTGTTATTGATTTTGATAGGAACTTCAGGACAGCTTCTATCTCCTGGCCAGTTAAACGTAAGCCGATAAATTTGATTTTCATTATATCCTAAATCACTTATCCACATACTTTCTTCATGTACTGTTAATATATCCTTATCACTAAAATATGCAAAAAATATTAACACCAAAATGATTAAGGGTAACAAAACTATTATTACTTTTTTAAGATTCATTTTTAACACCTAAACCTTCTGTATTTTAAAATTCTCTTTTAGGAAAAAAGGCAAATAAAATCATTATTATAGCAAATATAAAAATTGTAATCCCTAACCATTTAGATGCTATAGGAAATACTGATGATATAAACAAATAATCCTGCTTTGTGCACCAATACAACCCTGCCAACAACGCCACAGATAAACTTATCTGTACAATCTGTGCAAACAAGTAATGCTTTTTTATCAACATTAGCTTTCGTTTATACAAAGTAACTTCCTCTATAAATTTCCATATCTGCAGCAACAAAATTATCCATATAGTCAAGATTAACGTCCATAGCGTATATAATCCATATATAATTCTGCTCATTCCAACATGGGAGAAACCGCACCATTTAGCCCAATCACTTAGTAGATAAGCAATAAATGGCCAGCTCCTTTGACTATTTGTCAAAATTACTATTCCATCTCCTGAATCTGGTACTAAGTGAAAATGTGTCATCCATCCGGCACCCTGACCGCCATGGGCAACTGCTCGATTTCCATTAGTAAGATTTTCAATATAGTATCCTAAGCCATAGGAATCAAAAACATAACTATAAATACCTAACTTTTCTACCATAGGAGAATAGAGCTTGTTAATGCTTTCAGGCTCAATTAAATTATAATCTTTTTCAATGTTACTCATACCTGCTTCAACAAAAGTCGCAACATCTTCTATAGTTGCAAAAAGTCCTCCTGATCCCTTTTCAGGATATATATAGACAGGCACAGCATTGCCATTTAAATCATACCCAAAAGGAATTGGTTCATACTCATCACTCCATTTATAGCTGGAATTATTCATTTTAAGAGGGATTAAAATTTCGCTTTCCATATATTTTGAAAAATCTGTATTAGTAACCTCTTCTATCATTAATTCTAAAATATTATAACCCATGTTTGAGTATGAAAATGAAACACCGGGCTCACGTTCTAAAACTGCCTCTGCTGATAAGCTGTCTCTCAACGAAGGGATATCCTGAGT
>JAEZGU010000266.1 GCA_023416855.1 Bacillota bacterium | reverse complement strand
CACCATATCAACATCTCTTATTATATCTTTTAGAGTAGAAACCGGTGTAGCAGGATTCAATGACACTCCTGCCTTTAGTCCAAAGGATTTAATTTTTTGTATTGTTCTATGCAAATGAATACTTGCTTCTTGGTGAACTGTTATTATATCAGCCCCTGCATTATAGAAATCTTCTATATAATCATCTGGATTTTCTATCATAAGATGCACATCAAAAGTAAGTTCAGTAGTTTTTCTTAAACTTTTTACAACATCAGGACCAATAGTGATATTTGGTACAAAATGCCCATCCATTACATCTATGTGTATATAATCTGCTCCACCTGCTTCGATCAATTTTATTTCTTCACTTAACTTCGAAAAATCAGCAGACAATATAGAAGGTGATAATTTGTTCATTTTTCCTCCCTTTGACAGAGACATTAAAAGGTGTGTCCCTCTACCAGTTATTTTTATTCTTTTGTATAACTTCCAATAATTTAATATAGTTGTTATATCTAATTCTGCTTATTTTGCCTTCTTCAACAGCATCCTTTATCACGCAGTCCGGTTCTTTTTTATGAAGGCAATCCATAAATCTACAACCGGAATCATATTTCTTAATTTCAGGATAATATTCTTTTAACTCGAATTCTCCTACTCCATTTAATTCAAAGGAACTAAACCCAGGAGTATCTACAACATAACCGCCAAAACTAAGTTTGTATATTTCTGCATGTCTTGTCGTGTGCTTTCCTCTTTTTAGCTTATCACTGATTTCACCTGTTACTAAATTGAAATCCGGTTGGACTGCGTTCATTAAAGATGATTTTCCAACACCAGATGGTCCTGAAAATACACTTAATTTATCTTTTAGTATATTTTTAAGTTCATTGATTGAATTTTCGTCATCTTTACTTGTAAAAATTATTTTATAATCTGTATTTATAAATATACTTTCATATTCTGCTTTCAATTCTTCACTTGCTAAGTCAGATTTATTAAAGCATATTACAGGCTTTAGATTGTTAATTTCAGCAGCAATCAATAATTTATCAAGGAGCAAAATACTTGGTTCGGGATTAGTTACAGCAAAAAATATTAACAGTTGTTCAACATTAGCAACAGGAGGTCTAACTATTTCGTTAGTTCTTTCTTTTATTTCCTCTATATAACCGGAAGTTTCATCCTCTTCTGTTAATCTAATTAAAACATTATCTCCTACAAGAGGTTTTATGTTTTTTAACCTAAAAAGACCTCTTGCTCTGCATTCAATTAATCCTTTTTCTGTATCTACGTAATAATTTCCCCCAACACCTTTTATAATGACTCCTTCAATCATAAAAACTCCTAATCAAATTTAATTTCAGTTCTTTCTACTTTATTGTCGATTATTATTTCAAACACTTGAGTTCCTTTACCTTCAACGTTTATAATAATACTTCCATTTGAAGTTTCTACTTCCTCTGAATAAACTACTTCTCTTCCACCATCTACTACCCTTTGAACTATAACAGTTACTTTATCTTTATCTTTTGGTAGAGATATAATTAATGGATAAGTTCCTGAAACTTCAGGCTCTTCATTTTCATCTTCATTTGTAGGTTCTTCGGTATCAGTTTCTTCTGCTTTTCCTGAACTTACTGTCAACCAAATAGTAGTACCCTGTGCAACATCTTGCCCTGCTACTACACTTTGTTTAATAACTAAACCTTCTGCTACTTCCTCGCTTGGCTCAGGAGTAACTTCACCAACTACTAAACCATTTTGCAAAATAATAGATTTAGCTGTCTCTAATTGATATCCGGCTAAGCTTGGCATAGGAACATAAATCACTTTTGGTCCTAAACTAACTACATAGTTAACTTTGTCATTTTGATTAGCAGGAGTACCTTGAACAGGATCTTGTTTAATTATTTGACTTGCTGGCACAGTATCAGAATTTTGTTCAGTAACAGTACCTTCAGATAACCCTGCATCTGATAAAATAATTCCTGCTTCAATAGCATATCTGCCTACTAAATTAGGGACTATTATTTCCTTTTGTCCTCTGCTTATAACCACTTCTATAGGATAGTTTTCCTTTAGTTTCATTCCTTCTTCTACGCTTTGTTCAATTATCTTTCCCTCTTCATATTCATTGCTGTATTCACGTTTAGCAACCTTAAAAACTAATCCTAAATCCTCTATTTTCTTTTTTCCATCCTCTTCGTAATCGCCTATTAAATCAGGGACTACTACCTCTGGCACATGCATTATAGCTTTAAAAACCATAATACCGCCTATTAGTGAAATAACTAAAGCACTTAATACTGCTGCTACTGTTATTCTTAAATTCTTTTTTCTATCTTCATCATTTACTTTTTTGTTTTCTTTTTTATTTTTATGCTTAATTTCTTCTTCGGTGTCTTCTCCAAAAAATGTTTTAAAAGCACTGCTTGAATTTTCATCAATTAAATCTATATTAATAACATTATTATCATTAATATCCCCGTTTATTGCAGGTATAACCATTGTAGGAGAGTCAATTATTTCATCTTCAGTAGCACTTCCTGCATTAAAGCCATTTAATGAGTTTAAGCTTTTAATTAAATCATCAATATTTTGATATCTAAAGCTCTGATGCTTCTCAAGGCATTTCATAATTATATCTTCATAAGCTTTTGATATATTCATGTTTTTTACTTTATTAGTAGGCAAAACAGGTTTTTCTTGTATTTGCTTCATGGCAACAGAAATATGATTATCAGCATCGAAAGGTACAACTCCTGTAACCATTTCATACATAACAATTCCTAAAGAATATATATCTGATTTATCATCCACATATCCACCTCTTGCCTGCTCAGGTGAAAAATAATGTACTGATCCAATAACATTAGAAGTATTGTTTATAGTAGAGCTTGTAGCTGCTCTTGCAATTCCAAAATCAGTTACTTTTGCAATTCCCTCTTCTGTAATCAAAATATTATGAGGTTTTATATCTCGATGTACTATATTATTAGTATGAGCATGCTTTAATGCTTCAGCTACCTGTCTTGAAATTTTGATTGCTTCCTGCTCGCTTAGCCTGCCTTTTCTGTTAATATATTTTTTTAATGTTTCACCCTTAACATATTCCATAACTATATAATATATATCATCTTCAATGCCTGTATCATATATATTAACAATATTAGGATGTGCTAAACTTGCAGCATTCAATGATTCCTGTTTAAATTTATCTACAAATTCCGGATCAGAAGTTAATTCATCTCTTAATATTTTAATTGCAACAAAGCGATTTAATACTTTACATTTGGCTTTATAGACATATGACATGCCTCCGCCACCTATTTTTTCTATTATTTCATATCTATTTCCTAATACTCTACCTATCATAAGCTTCACCTCTTATGGTATTGTCAACAATAATTATGGTAATATTATCTGTACCTCCATTATCATTGGCTAATTTGATTAATCTTTGTACACTATCAGAGCTACCGTATTCTTTAATTGTTTCTTTGATTTTATCGTCAGATAAATGTGTTGTAAGCCCATCAGTACACAAAAGCATTATGTCATTTTCAACTTCTACTTCAAATATATCAGCATGTACAAAATCTTCACTACCCACAGCCCTTGTTATTACGTTTCTCTTAGGGTGAGTCTTGGCTTCTTCCTTTGTTATTCTTCCATCCTTTAGAAGCTCATGTACATAAGTGTGATCTTCTGTTATTTGCTTAATTTCTTCATCCTTGATTATATAAGCTCTGCTGTCTCCAACATTTCCTATATAAGCAATTCTCATAGAATGGTCAACTACAGCCATTGTTATAGTTGTTCCCATTCCTGTGTATTCTTCTTTATTAAGTGATTGTTTGCTTATTTTATCATTGGCTATTTTTATACTTTCTATTATGAATGTTGGAGCTTTGAAATCTTCTGACTCATAACTTCTTAGAAAATATTCTTTAATACTATCAATTGCTATAGAACTTGCAACTTCTCCTGCCTTGTGTCCGCCCATGCCATCAGCAACTGCATATAGATTAAACCTTTCAGTTTCTTCAACTATTAAATTGTCTTCGTTATTTTCTCTCATTAATCCTTTATTTGTTTCGAAATATACCCTCATATAGCACCTCTATATATTTAAAAAGTTATTTCTTAATTGACCACATGCAGCATTTATATCACTACCAAGTTCTCTTCTTACTGTTGCATTTATACCTTTGTCAGTTAATATTTTCTTGAATTTTTCAATATCTATATTATCTGAAGGCCTAATATTTGCTTCTTTTACATAGTTACACGGTATTAAATTGACATTTGCTAACTTTTTGTTTAAAAGCTTAGCTAAAAGTTCAGCATCCTCAGTGCTATCATTAAAACCCTTAATCATTATATACTCAAATGTAAGTCTTCTTCCTGTTTTCTCAAGGTAATAATCGCATGCCTTCATTAACTCAGGTAATTTGTACTTGTTAGCAATCGGTAGAATCTGTTCTCTTTTTTCCTGAGTAGGTGCGTGAAGTGATATGGCTAATGTTATTGCCAAATCCTCATCAGCAAGCTTATAAATATTAGGTATAATACCACATGTTGAAAGTGTGATTTTCCTCATGGAAATATTTTGACCTCTCTCATCATTTATTAACCTTAAAAATTTAACCACATTTTCGTAATTATCAAGGGGTTCACCGGAGCCCATAATCACTACATTAGATATTTTTTCATTTGTATCTTTTTGTATTAAATATATTTGCTTTAACATTTCTGCCGCTGATAAGCTTCTTAAATAACCATTTTTGGTTGACGCACAAAAAAGACAACCCATTTTGCATCCCACTTCAGATGAAAT
>JAEZGU010000246.1 GCA_023416855.1 Bacillota bacterium | reverse complement strand
GTTTGAGGCAGAAGAGCTTGCAAAGAGTATCAGTATTTTTTTACGTACACAGGATTCGATTAATCGAAACGTTTTTATTCGCAGATATTGGTTTTGTGATTCTATTGCTGATATATCTAATCAATTTTCTATATCTGAGAGCAAAGTAAAATCAATGCTTTTTAGAACACGAACCAAATTAAAGGATTATCTTATAAAGGAGGGTTATTTAATATGACTCGTACCCTGTTTCATCATGCAATAGGACTAATAGATGATGATTTAATTTCTGAAGCGGCAACCGCTGTTAAGGATATTAAAATAAGTACAAAAATCAATTTTAAGAAAATATCTATGATAGCTGCTTGTATTGCTTTAATAATATATCTTTCACCAAACATAATTGAACTTTTTAAAGCTAATGCCGAAGATCCTAATTGGCATAAAACTCATACTTATGCATATTCAATAGATGAAGCTGTTGAAAAATTTGGTGATAATTTGTTGCTTGATAGATTGGTTATAAAAGATGACTATCCTGAACCATATGTAGAGTTTATACTTGAACATGAAGAAGGCGGTGTTAATGACCGAGATACTTGGAGTGATATAACAGTCAATATAAATTATGGTGGTAAACTTAGGGTAAGTAAAGACCATACAAATCTACGTATATTTTTTAAAGAAGATAATCCAGACATAGATGGAACAGAAATGTATACCGGCTATAGAGATATATTCACCGATGGTTTTTTAATGACAGAGATTAACGGTGTAACGGTAAAATATAAAGAATTTCCAAGTAATAGCTTTACTTATGCAGTTGCCGCAGAATTTAAACACAATGGATATATTTATTTCTTAGATACATTTTCGAAAGAAAACAAAGAATTTTTTTGGGACACAATCAAGCAGATGCTTGATGATTAATAAATAATTAGGGGGGTGATTCCAATGTACACGTAGATTTAGTTTATAATGGAATAAAAACAAATGAAAATGAAAGGGGTAAATTTCATGAAAAAAGAGTAATAAGTTTAATTTTAGTTATTGCTATGGCTTTTTCTCTCAATATACCATTGTTTGCATTAGGAGTGGAAAAAGGTGAAGGCTCTATTGACTCTAAGGTTATGTCTTTTGTTGAGGCAAAGATAGATACGTCCAATATTAAAATTAATGTCGGTAATATAAAAACGCTTCTAGATTTTGCTGGAAATGAATATAAGCTTGTAGAGTGTACACCAACAGGTTACTATATTATTCATCCGAAATCGGGTATAGTATTTGAGAGCTCTCCAAGTGCTAAGTCTCCATACGATGGATTTGAGTCAAATCTATACTATGGTGGTCCAACATATTACTATATTAAACCTCAAAATGATTATATACATACAGTTTTAGACACAGTTTTAGATAATAATAAACTCGCTGCTATTATCGCAACATGTAATGTGATCAATAATGAACTTATATCACAAAAAAACATAAATGTTGTAAGTTATATAGAGGGTAAATTTTCAGAACTACCTTTCATAATGAACAGAGCAAGCGGTACTGATTACTGGGTTAATGACTATGGTTGGTTTCAAGATCTAAAATCAGGTTTTGGATATGTAGATGGAGGATATTGTGGATACATTGCTGCAAATCTCATTTTAAAATATTTTAATGGCCGATCGAAGATAGTTCTTCAATCTCCATATAACAAAATTAATAGTACTGCTTTAACTCAAGAGCTAATTGATATTGGAGATGATCTTGGATATGGAGCTGCAACATGGGCTTATGATATTGCCGATGTTCTTAATGAATTCTGCTCACAACAAGGTCTATCTGAAGAAGCAAGTTGGGCTATTGGTGTTGTAGGTATGAATGCAGAAATTAAAACATATAAACGTCCGAGTATTCTATTTGGAAACTTAGCTGATGTCGGTAATCATGCGGTTGTTAATTATGGCTATAATGATTATGAAAATCCTGGCTATAACACAATGATTTGCCATTATGGTTGGGCTAACTTCTCGGAAGTTCATGTTTATGGAGGAACAAGTATTTTTGCTAGTAATACAAAATATAAAATTAATAATAATTAATAATAGCTAAGCTGACAATATTAGCAATGTAATAAGGTTGATATTTTAAAGTAATAATAACAGACTCAAGATTTTATGTATGAAATTTTGAGTCTGTCTTTTTTATATATAAAATATTAAGGACTTTGGTATAATAAAAATGCTTTTTTTATACGCTAACGTATAACACAAAAAAAAAGTAAGATAAATTATGATAATAAATAATATAGTTTTATACTCAAAATATGATATGCTAAAAAAGATGGTTATTACTAAGTTTGATCTTTAAAATAGCAGGGGGAACTATGAAAGATATTTATAAGAAATTCAAGTATAAAATAATCGCTCTAATTACTTTATTATTAATGTTAACTATAACATCGTGCGCTAATGACACTACGGATGTAGTGGATAATCCTGAGCAGGAAACAGATAATTTTCAAGAAATAAATAAGTCAGGAACAAGGTTCTGACCCGGGAACGGTAATTTTTGATGCTGTAAATGCTATATTTGAATAGAGAAACAAGTGAGATTCTTTGCCAAAACCGGAAGAATCTCATTTTTTATATTGTTAATTAATGAAAATATATGAATTGTAAAAATGGAAATAATTTTTAAAGGCAGAGAAATAAAACATATACATAACCGTAAATTTATTATACAATATATGTAAATTCTATTAAAAATTATAGGAGGAAAGCTATGACTCTTGCAAAAAAAATAGAAGAATTGTTAAAGGACGAATTAGATCCTGAAAATATAAAAACTGTTATATATATAGCGGAATATTTGAAGTTTAAAGAAACCCAAGGCGTATGGGACAAAATAAATG
>JAEZGU010000197.1 GCA_023416855.1 Bacillota bacterium | reverse complement strand
TGAAGGCATCAGTTTGACAGAGGATGAAAAGGAGTTACTTGATTATATTATTTTATATTTTGGATGCTATAGCGGAAAAATATTAGAGAATATGACACACTCAGAAGAACCTTGGCGTGTAGCCAGAAGAGGTTTAAAGGATGGGGAAAGCTCTGATAGAATTATTAAAAAGACAGATATTGAATCTTATTTTAATAATGTAAAGGAAAAATATAAAATGTTGAACCTTGTTGACATAAAAGATTACTCGAAAGATTTATTTAGTAAGCTTTATTCAATCCACGAAAGATGCTTATAGAAGAAAATCAATAAAATTAAGGCTATTAAGAAATAATCAAAAAATTTCTTAATAGTCTTTCATCTATTCTTTTACTAAGATATTGTAAAATTATGTAATTTATGGTAGCATTGTATTGAAATTTATATATATGGGGGTATTATATGCAATTAGATTTTCACTTTTATGCTATATATACAATATGTAAATTGGCGGGTTTAAAGCACGATTATTGCAAAACAATTGCTTATGCGTCACAACATACTGATGATGCTAAATATGACCACGTATTAGAATTCATGAGTGGGGGACGGTATCAACAACAAATGTCAGCTTATAAATTTTTTGAATATAATGTTATTGATAAGAAAACTCGTTATGATGTATTTTTGCCATTTCACTTTCTTCCCGGCGTAGCTGGAACAGAGTTTTATGAAAAATTATTATGTAGAAAAAACAGTGTTACCGCAAATGAACTATTACAGGATACTCTTAGAACTTTGGACAAACCGTATGGACTTCATAGATTAGGAGTGACATTTCATGTATATGCAGATACTTGGTCACATCAAGGGTTTGATGGATTAGGACATAATTATGCTGAAGCGAATCATAATGACATAAATGATCCAAAAAGGTGTATGGATGCTCTATTTCATATTTTTTTATTTTTAAACAACCAAGTTAGAAGCCATATAGAATTATACGAAAACAAGCCAGCTAAATGGAATGAAATAAAAGACAAATTTGTTGAACTTCTCTCTATAAGAGATACTATTGAAAATAGAGAATTACTTTGGCAGCAAAAAATCAGTGAAGGTTATTTTGGATTTAAATCCAATGTAGCATATGATGATAGAGAATGGTTTAATGAAGCAGTTGAGGTTATAGATAAGGATAAAAAAATATATGATAGAAAAAGGAATTTTCAAACTTCTGATTGGAAGTACTTTCATGATGCGTTAACATTGCATAAATTTTATGTAAAAAATGAGCTGCTACCTAAGTATGGGATTATAACTTAAGATATAGACATAGCAGCAGACATGATTAAAATGGGCACAATCTTATTCGACAAAAATCGGGTTTTAAAGTGATATTGTTATTGTGGCTAATGTAATTATTAATTAAATTGTTTGCATTAATTTTGATAATATGCTAACATTAATCGAACGAGTAAATTTTAGTTCGATTTATATGGAGGTATGCATATGTATTATGAAGGTGAAACAAAATATGTAGAATATAAGAGAGAATATACTAAAACTATATTAAAAACAGTATCGGCCATGGCAAATTATCATGATGGATATATTATATTTGGAATAGATGATAATCTAAATATAGTTGGTATTGAAGAAACTAAATTATTAAAATTAAATATTGAGAATGCAATAAACGATAATATTCTACCTAGACCATACTATGAGATCTATGAAGAAAAAAAAGATGGTAAAATACTAATTATTTTAAAAGTATTTGCAGGCGAAAATACTCCATATTTGTATAATAACAAAGCATATAAAAGGATGAATACCTCAACTGTTCCAACAAACAAAATTGAATATGAAAATCTCATCCTTAAAGGAAGAAACATTGGCTATGATGCTTTAATTTATGAAGAGAAAAATATTCATTATAATTATCTTAATAATAAATTAAGGGAAAGATTAGGAGTAAGTGTTTTAAATGATGATATATTAAAAACACTTGGGCTCATGAATGGAGATAATCATACAATAGCATTAGCATTATTATCAGATAATAACCCTATAAGCCATGCAGGTATATCTATGGTAAGGTTCACTGATACTGGCTTAGATATTATAGATAAACAAATATTAAGAAATATATCAATATTAGAACAATTTAATAAGGCAATTGAATTTTATCATAAACATATAAATACCAGAGAAATAATTAAAGGTGCTTATAGAGAAACAATAGAAGAAGTTCCTTTAGTAGCATATAGGGAAGCTATTGCTAATGCAATAGTTCATCGAGAGTATATGTTAGATAGTGACATAAGAATAGAGATTTTTGATGATAGAGCGGAAATTATATCACCTGGCGGTCTGCCTATTGGTATAACAGAGGAAGAATATTTAGATGGTCGAGTTTCGATTCCGCGAAATAAAATATTAGCAGATATATTTTTAAGGTTAGGCATTATTGAACGACTTGCCACCGGTGTAAGGAGAATAAGGGAATATTATAAAAACAGTGGCGTAAATCCTGAGTTCTTAATTGCACAAAATTCAATAAAGGTAATATTACCTAAAGTAAATAACAAAACTAATTCTTCAGAACAAATTAATAAGTTTGGAAATAATCTGAACGAATATGAACTTAAAATAATAAAATATGTTAAATCTACCGGACGAATAACAAGAAAGGAAGCAGAAAATATTTTGTCATTGAAAAAAACTCAGACAGCTCAAATATTAGGAGAAATGGTAGACAACGGAGTCTTGTTGAAAATTGGTGCAGGTAGAAATACATGTTATGTAGCGAATGTATAACTGTTATTCGTTCGCACTCGTTCACAGGTTAATTTACTAATATTAAATAATTTAAACCTTTTGAATAATTTCATGTTGGTATTGATAATATATCATTATATCTAATATACATCAGAGAGGATGAAGTTAATGAAAAGAAGAGGACAAATTAAATTATTAATATTGTTTATAATTGCATTAATGATTATTGTTTCGTGTCGGAACAATAACATTAGCGATAATGAAGATGGAAATATTAAAGAACCAAATGAAGAAAATAAAATACTTGAGCCGGCAGAACCGGTCCCTGCTACTGTTTGTTATACAGCAAATGATGGCAATATATCTGTTATAGATTTAGAATCCAAAAAAGTAATCAGCAGTATAAAGGTTGATGGTGTAACACACAGCGTCCAGGTATCAAAAAATGGCAGAGTATTGGCTGCAACTGTTTCTTCATCTATGGATAAGAATGGTGTTGTGATGTTTTATGACACTTCAAACAATGAACTTATCAATACTGTTGAAGTAGGAAAGTATCCAATTTATGTAGATTTCACAAACAACAATAAATATGCTTTGGTATCTAACAATAAAGATAATTCTTTGTCCGTAATTGATATGAACACTTACAAGGTAATTAATACTATTGAAACGGGTACAGGTCCAAGCGGTTTTAGTATTACAAGAGATGATACATTAGTCTTTGTTGCAAACAATGGTGAAGATAGTTTTAGCATAATCAGCTTAGCAAACTTTTCTCATTTAAATAAGAAGGCAATAGGTAAAACACCTGTTTCAACTGCAATAGCTCCGGATGATATTACGCTGATGGCAACATTAAAGGATGAGGATTCTTTGGCGATTTATAGTATGAGTAATGGGGCAATAGATAAAATAAGTGTAGGAAAAAGTCCTGCCTACCTATATATTCAAACTAATGGAAAATATGCTTTTGTAGCCAATGAAGGAACTGAAGAAAGTCCTACTAATACTGTTAATAAAATTAATCTATCTACTAATACAGTTGAAGCAACTATAGAGGTAGGAAAAGGAGCACATGGGATTGTTGTAAGTGGTGACAATAAAAATGTTTATGTTACAAACAGATATGATAACACTGTTTCTGTTATAGATAATGAAACCAACAGTGTAGTTGCTACTATTCAGGTAGATAACCAACCAAAAGGAATAGCAATAAAATGACAAAAAACCGGAAGGCATGTATGCTCTTCCGGTTATGTTATGTACTAAAATATATATTTATCTACCATTGCTTTTAATGAGTGAGCTTGTCCAGATAATTCTTCACTGGAAGCTGCTATTTGCTCAGCTGTTGCAGAATTGGATTGTATAACATTAGATATTTGATCGACACCTATGTTTACTTGATATATGTTATCGCTTTGTTTTTGTGATGCTTCAGAAATTTCATTTATTAGAGAATTAGCTTTATTAGTTTTTTCTACGACATCCTTTAGTGCGGATTCAGTTTCTTTAGCTATTAATGTTCCTTTGTTAATTGCATTTACTGAGCTTTCTATTAGCAAAGTAGTGTTCTTTGCAGCTTCAGCGCTTTTGGATGCCAAATTTCTAACTTCATCTGCGACAACAGAAAACCCTTTACCTGCTGCTCCTGCACGTGCCGCCTCAACAGCTGCATTAAGAGCCAATATATTTGTTTGGAAAGCTATATCATCTATAGTTTTAATTATTTTTTCGATTTCACTTGATGTTTGATTGATTTCTTCCATTGCATTCATTAATTCATTCATATATTTACTTCCTTGAAGCACAACATTTCCTGTTTCTCCTGATAATCTACTAACATCAACAGCGCTTACAGCATCATTTTTAATTTGCTCTGCCACTTCTGACATTGTAGCGGCTAACTCTTCAACAGAGCTTGCTTGTTCAGTAGAGCCTTGTGCTAACATTTGTGCAGCTGCTGAAACATGTTCAGCTCCGTTGTTTATTCCATCTGCAGTTATATTAATTTCATTTAGTATTGTTTTTAGATCGTTGAACAATGTGTCTACAATTTTTATGATCGTATAATATATACCATTATGTAGAGTTGTGTCTGATGTGTATGTTAAATCGTTGTTTGCTAAAGCTGTCTTGTATTCATTTATGCTGTTAGCCAATGAACTTACAGAAGCAACTGCACCTTCCATAGACTTAGCCAAAGAGCCAATTTCATCATTTGATGTAATTTCTTTGATTTGATTTATTACATCTTCGTTTATATCACCGGTTTCTATTGCCATTGCTGCGCTAACAACATTGCTTAGTGGATTTTTCAACTTTATTTTAAAATATCTTTGCATTACTACTATACTGAGCACTATTGATATAGCGGCAAGGAGTGCTATTATTACTATAACGTTAAGTATTTGCTTTTCAACAACAGAATAATCACTGGCAGTAACTATAACTCCTTTTACTAATCCATCTGCTGATAATGTTGGTTTGTAAACAGTAATATAATTTATACCAAACACATTTGCTTTACCTATGTAATCTTTCTTGTTATTTATTACAATGTCCACTACCTTTGGATCAAGCTTTGTCCCAACTAAACGTTTTCCATTTTGAATTACAGTAGAGCTAACTCTAAGGTCATTTTCAAATACAGATATTTCATTATTTATAAGTGATTTGATATTGTCCACAAAATTGATGTCTTCAAATTTATATCCTATAACTATTGTACCAACTATATTATTATTGTAATAAATTGGTGAGCCTGAATTTACACCATAAAAATCCGAAGGTTCTCTTCCTATATCTGAAAGTAAGTTGCCATTAAGTGCTGACTTAATAACAGTATTACTTGATATGTTAACTCCTGATTTATATATATCATTAGTGCTGGCAATTATTGTTCCGTTTGAATCAGTTATTGCAATATTGTTAAATGAAGATGTTTCAATTAAACTATTTATATATGATTGCAGAGCACTTGTGTTTTTATTATTTAAATTGCTAATTATTTTTGTATCTTTTGCTAAAACACTTGCTGTTTCTTTTAGATCATTTTTAATTGAGTCTATTTCATTTTCTACAATTTCCATCGAGGTAAGTGCTTTATCCTCTGAAATACCTATTATGATGTTGTTAAAATAAAGTACTGAAATTATTGAGGTAACTGCAACTGTTATAATCAATGTAATTACACTGATTCTTAATATTTCTGTACTTATGCTTTGTAATTTTTTGACACTCTTTTTCATTTTTTCTCCTCCGTGTTGAACAGTTGTTACTGTCATCATTATTAAGTTGTAATTATTACAATAATATATACCTACAAATTGGAGGCTTAAACATAGACAAAAAATATTATTTTGCAAAAGGTAAAAAAATAAGCACCCATACGAGTGCTTATTATAATTTGGTATTTAAATCTTGATATTTTCAAGCATGTCTTTCGTCATAGCATCTAAGTCAAACTTAGGATTCCAACCCCATTCCTCTCTTGCAGCAGAGTCATCAAGTGAATTTGGCCATGAATCCGCAATACTTTGTCTGATTGGATCAACATCATAATCTAATTCAAACTCAGGCATGTATTTTCTTATAGCTGAAGCCAACATTTCAGGCTCAAAGCTCATAGCAGTTACATTAAAGGCGTTTCGGTGTATTAGTTTATCTGGATTAGCTTCGATTAGATCAATAATTGCGCTTAAAGCATCCGGCATATACATCATATCCATGTATGTTCCTTTTTGGATAAAGCTTGTGTATTTTTTATGCTTCAATGCTTCAAAATAAATATGTACTGCGTAATCAGTTGTACCACCACCAGGTAGTGTTTTGTAGGAAATTAGACCAGGGAAACGAACACCTCTTGTATCTACTCCAAATCTCTTATAGTAATAGTCGCATAAAAGCTCTCCGGCAACCTTTGTTACACCATACATTGTACCAGGTCTTTGGATTGTATCTTGAGGAGTGTTGTCTTTTGGAGTTGAAGGTCCAAAAGCAGCAATGGATGATGGTGTATAAACCATACAACTTTTTTCTCTTGCAACTTCTAAAACATTGTATAACCCGTTCATATTTATATCCCAGCATTGTTGAGGATCTTTTTCCCCTGTTGCTGATAGAAGGGCTGCAAGGTTTACTATAGTGTTAATTTTATACTTGTCAACTGCCTCAGCTAATGATTTTGCATCGTTGACGTTGATAATTTCAAATGGTCCAGAAGCAAGTAGCTCTTCATGACCATCCTTTATTCTTCTGTTGCTGGCTACAACATTAGATGAACCATAAACCTTACGCATTTCTGCTGTTAATTCGGAGCCGATTTGTCCTAATGCTCCTGTAATTAGAATTTTTCTCACACTTTACCTCCAATATTTGCTATTATTATACATATAAATGATACCAAAAAATTATGTCGATAAAATCATAAAACTTAGTAAATTATTCCGCTAATATATATTATACTCAAATATATATTGTTACACAAGAAAATGTTGTATAATGATATTATAAAATACAGAGGGGGCAAACTGCAAAATGTCGTTTATTAGTATTAAAGGAGTTATACCACCAATGATTACACCATTTGATAAAAATGATACGGTGGATTACGATAAATTTATAAGAAATATAGAAAAATGGAATGATTACTAAAATATGCGTGTGATTTGCTTCAATTTGAAGGAGGCTACGTAAGAAAGCCATTACTTCAATTAAAGGAGCATGAAAAATCAGAGCTGCTAAATATATTGAAACAAGCAGAATTGCTTATTTATTAATCTATAAAAAATTAATAAAAATAGATAAATAGTAAATAATAATATGTATTGACACGTGTAATTAATACGTATATAATTATATTAAGAATAAGTTGCGCCTTTTATGTGATTGTATGTAAGGGTCGGAACTACCTAATATAGGAAATACTATTCTCTGAGGTGTCATATGACTTATTCTTACAAAGAGGTTGTAAAAATCTTGAGACAAAATGGGTGGCAACTTAAAAGAACAAGTGGCTCCCATGAAATCTACGTTAATGCTAAAGGTAAAATATGCCCAATAAAATGCACTAGCAAAGATATACCCTTGGGAACTTTAAAAAGCATTGAGAAGATTACGGGGATTAATTTTTAATCCCTCACCTCTTTTTTAATTTTAAAATGGTGTATTATATAAGGAGGATTTGATTTATGAAAAATAGATATATTTATCCTGCTATTATTAAATTTGAAGATGAATCATATATTGTTAGTTTTCCAGATTTAGAAAATTGTTTTACTTTTGGAGAGAGTTTAGAAGATGCTATGGATAGCGCAAGAGATGTTTTGGAATTGTGTTTATATGATATGGAACAGGAAGGCGTTGTAATTCCTGATGCATCAGAGTTATCAGCGATAAAATTAGATGCAAATGAATCGATTGCTTTAATCGAGGTATGGATGATTCCTGTAAGAGACAAGATGGAAAATAGAGCAGTTAAGAAAACTGTAACAATTCCTAAATGGATAAATGATATTGGGGTTGAACACAACCTAAATTTTTCGCAACTATTACAAGCAGCTATTAAAGATAGAATAGGCATAAAGTAAACGATAGTTCAATTGCAATGGTTTAATAGGTAGGATTTGACTTTGACTTGCTAATTCATGTATGGTATTCTACATTTGACAAAATAATTTATTAAGGTGAAATGTTGAATAGCAAAGAGCTTAGCAGAAGAAGTAAAACGAAAAAACAAAAAGTATATATAAGTGTTTCTGCAAAATTTATAATTAGCCAAAGTATTGCAATATCTTGGCTGATTTTTTCTATATATTTATCTAAACCTTGGATTGAAGATTTGGGCTCAATAGTAGGTCATGCTGCAGCTGTTTTTATCGTTGCAGGTATTGGGTATATCCCCGGATATATAAATGCCTTTATTGTTATGAGCTTATTGTTTGATAGGCAACCAAAGTTTGAAACAACCAGTCCATACGAAGATGTGACAATAATTGTTGCTTGCAGAAACGAAGAAGACAAAATTGGACAAACACTTAAGTATATTGCTAATCAGGATTATGAGGGGCATATACATGTTATAG
>JAEZGU010000119.1 GCA_023416855.1 Bacillota bacterium | reverse complement strand
TCAGGCATACATGAACGTTTAAATTGTTGAGTAAAAAATCTCTTATAGAAGTTTTTCAATGTTTCAAGAATTGTTTTATCATCGAAATCCTCTTCAAATGCAATTTTAGCTAAGAAAAATATCTTTTCCGGACCATAGCCATATCTTAACATGTTGTATAAGAAGAAATCATTTAAATCATATGAGCCAACAGCTTTTTCAGTAAATTGAGCTATGTTGCCTATTTTATCAGGTGGTAAAAGTTCCGGACTTACAGGTGTATCATAAACATCTAAAAGTGCTTTTTTAATGGCTCCTGTAGTTTCTTCTTCTGCATACCATTTAACCAAGTATTTAACTAAAGTCTTTGGTACACCTGAATTTACTCCGTACATGGACATATGATCTCCGTTGTATGTGCACCATCCTAATGCTAATTCTGACAAATCCCCTGTTCCAACAACTATGGCATTAACTTTATTTGCATAATCCATAAGAATTTGAGTTCTTTCTCTTGCCTGAGCATTTTCATAAGTTACATCATGCACTTCCATACTATGTCCAATATCTTTAAAGTGCTGTATACAAGCATCCTTAATTGAAATTTCTTTTGATGTTACTCCAAGTTCCTTCATCATAATTAATGCATTATTATATGTTCTTGAAGTTGTGCCAAAGCCGGGCATTGTTATAGCTATTATATTCTCTAAAGGAAGATTTAGCTTTTTAAAAGCTTTAACGCATACTAGTAGTGCTAAAGTGCTGTCAAGCCCACCAGAAATACCTATAACTATCTTTTTAGCACCTATTTTTGTTAATCTTTGATAAAGGCCTGTTGCCTGTATATTTAATATCTCTTTGCATCTATTATTTCTTTCTTCTGCATTTAAAGGAACAAAAGGATGCTTATCTACAATTCTGTCTAACTCCAAATTTTCAGAATATCCAAGTTCAAAATTCACATATTTATAATTTTTCTTTTCAAAGTTACCCATATAGCTGTTAAATTTAATTCTGTCATTTTTAAGCTTTTCTAAATCTATATCAGCACAAATTAAACTATTTTCAATTGAAAACCTGTCTTCATTTAATATCAAGCCATTTTCAGATATTATTGAATGTCCTGACAAAACTACATCCGTTGTACTTTCTGATTGTCCTGCTGAAGCAAAACAATATGCTGTAATACATTTTGATGATTGTATTCTTACTATGTCTCTTCTGTATTCGTGTTTTCCTACGGTTTCATTACTTGCTGAAGGATTAAGTATTAAGTTAGCTCCATGTAAAGTATGATATGAGCTTGGTGGTATACCAACCCATAAGTCCTCACATATATCAAAGCCTATGCATAAAGTTGATAATGAGTCTTTAAATAACATATTTTCATTAAATGGAGCTTCCTGACCACACAATGTAACAGTGTCCGATAATCTTGATAGAGATGATGCAAACCATCTCTTTTCATAGAACTCATTATAATTAGGCACATATGTCTTAGGCACAACACCAAGAATTTTACCGTTTTTAATAAGTATGGCACAATTAAATAATTGATTGTCAGCGTAAACCGGCATACTTACAGCAATTAATATGTTTAATTTTTCAGACTCATTTAGTAATAATTTTAAAGCTTCTTCGGCTCCATTTATAAGAGTTCTTTGATTGAATAAGTCTCCACAACTGTACGCCGTTATACAAAGTTCCGGAAATAAAATAACTTTAGCATTTTTTTCGAAATATGCTTTTTTTGAAAGAGATATTATTTCATTAACATTATATATTGGATTTGCAACTTTAAGCGTAGGTATTGCTACTGCAACTCTCATGTATTCAAAATTTTTATCCATGGTTATCCCCTATAAAAATATTTCCTTTACTGTATTTATTTCCATAACCTTCACATTGATATTATCTATTTCGGATAATATATTTTTTATATTTTCCAATGATTGATATTCCGTATTATAATGTCCTGCATCAATTATACATAAGTTGTTTTGTAAAGCAAATTGAGCTTGATGGTATTTAATATCACCTGTTATATATACATCTGCTTGCTTAGCGATAGCATCATTAATAAATTCTCCTCCGCTTCCGCCACAAAAAGCTACTTTGTTAACTATTTTATCATCTCTGCTACAATACAATTTTATATGTTCTACTTTTAATAGTTCCTTGATGGATTTAGCATAATCTACAATATTTACTGCCTTTATTGATCCTATTCCACCGTAACCGCTACCATCAGGGTTAACAATATGAAGAATATCAAAATCATTTATATTCAATATTTTAGATAACTGATAATTCACTCCAAAACTTGCCATATCGTAATTTGTATGCAGGCTGTATATATTTAAATTATTAATTATTATATCTTTGATTAATTTACCTTCATATGTACTAAAGTCAATTGATTTCATACCTGAAAAAATAAATGGATGATGTGTAATTATTAAATCATACTTGTTATTAATAGCATATTCTATAATATTTGAATCAATATCTAATGTTAACATAATGTTATTTATGTCAGCATTATAGCTCCCAATTTGTAATCCACTATTGTCCCAGGGCTCCTGTTGCTTTAATTTCAATTTATCATTTAATATTTTAATAATTGAATCTATTTTAATTTTTCATCAACTCCCTAATTTTCTCGTTTTTATTTTTCAATGTTTCTATTTTATCATTATAATCCTTATTGGTATTTTTTACAATACTTGCAATTATTTTTGAGTTAACATTAAGTGTATGATTTAGATACTCAAACATTAGAGCATCTTTTTTATCTATCAAAATTTTACTGAATTCAAAAAAAATTTCATCATCTATTGATTCGTGACCTGGCACAGCTTTAATTACAAAATAATAATGGTGCAGTTCTTTTACTATTTTTTCATCAATTATTTTAAATCCATTTTTATATAAATATTTTCTAAGTTTGTCGCCGGTAGTCATTGGTTGTAAAATTAGTTGAGAAGCTTTTAATGCAATATTTTTGGATGTTTCAATGATGTCAGCAATTAACTCTCCACCCATCCCAGCTATAATAATTGCGTCTGCTTCATTTTCTTTTAAAACAGTCAATCCACTTCCTAATCTAAAATCACATTTTTCATTAAAATTAACAGATGATAAATGTTCTATTGCTCTATTCAATGGACCTTCATTCAAGTCAGTTGCAATTATTTTTTCGCATATATTATCTGTCAGAAGCATTTCTGCAACATATCCATGATCTGTTCCTATATCAGCAGCTGTATTACATTTTGTTACCATAGATTTTATACATTCTAATCGATCCATATTAGATACTCCAATTGTTATTATTCTATAAAAAATAGAAGGTATCACCCTTCTATTCTAAATAATCCTTTAATTTCTTGCTACGGCTTGGGTGTCTAAGCTTCCTTAATGCCTTAGCTTCAATTTGTCTAATTCTTTCTCTTGTTACATCAAATTCCTTGCCTACCTCTTCTAAGGTTCTTGCTCTTCCGTCATCTAATCCAAATCTTAATCTAAGAACTTTTTGTTCTCTGTCAGTAAGAGTATGAAGAACTGAAGAAAGTTGTTCTTTTAATAATGTAAAGGTTGCTACATCTGATGGTGCTTGAACTTCATCATCAGGAATAAAGTCTCCTAAATGGCTGTCTTCTTCTTCACCTATTGGTGTTTCAAGAGAAACCGGCTCTTGCGCAATTTTAAGTATTTCTCTTACTTTATCAGGTTCCATTTCCATTTCAAGAGCTATTTCTTCAGGTGTAGCATCGCGACCTAACTCCTGTAAAAGCTGTCTTTTAATTCTAATTAATTTATTTATAGTCTCTACCATGTGAACAGGTATTCTTATTGTTCTTGCTTGATCAGCAATTGCTCTTGTTATTGCTTGACGAATCCACCAAGTAGCGTATGTGCTAAATTTAAAACCTTTAGTGTAATCAAATTTCTCAACAGCTTTTATTAATCCAAGATTTCCTTCTTGAATTAAGTCTAAGAATAGCATACCTCTTCCTACATAACGTTTAGCAATACTTACAACTAATCTTAAATTAGCTTCTGCCAATCTTTTCTTAGCTTCCTCATCACCATCCTGCATTCTTTTAGCAAGTTCAATTTCTTCATTAGCTGATAATAAGGGTACTTTTCCTATTTCTTTTAAATACATTCTTACTGGGTCATCAATATTTACACCCTTTAATATATCATCATCTGATTGACTTACAAAAAAATCCGGATCTTCCTTAGCATCAGTGTCATCTATATCGTCAACTTTTTCAAGAATCATATCATCTTGAAAACCAAGTATTTCAAGATCATTATCCTCTGCTTGTTTATAAAAATCATCTATAAATTCTGGGTTAATATCTAATTTTTCAAAAGACCTAAGCACTTCTTTATAAGTTATAAATCCGTTTCTTTTACCTTTTTCTATTAATTTATTTTTTATAGAATCAATCTTTTGTTGCATTTCAGTATCTTTTTCAGATTCTTCTGCTGTTACATTTTTAATTTCACCCATGGTTTAGTTAACCTCCTCTTTAGTTGACTTAATTTTTTTAGCGAGGCTAAAAATTTCATTCATAATTTCCTTACTTTCCTCTGAATTTTCAGATTGTGCTAAATTTTCATTCAGTATAGCTCTCTTCTGTTCATAATATTTAATTTTTAGTCTTTTAATACAATCTTTAAATAACGCCTCTAAATTATCATAATCAACATCGTCATATTGCAATAAAACTTTAGCATCCGGTTTATCTTTTATAATTATTTTTAAGCTATCTTCATTAATACTCATATTATTTATTTTGTATTCATATATTTTCTTAAATATTCCATAAAATTCTAAATCACAAAATGTGTCTTCATTTACTATTTCTTTAAGCTGTAAAGCAAAATCATTTTCAATGAGTATTAGTTTGATTAACTCCTCTTCATGGGATGTTGTAATTTTTTGCACTTTTATTTGAGTTTTGACAGGACTTGTAGCTTTTAAATAAGTATTTTGCTTAGATCCTTTTTTGTTGAATTCGTTTATTATTGATTCTTTGGAAACGCCTACTTTCTTTGAGATTTTTTCAAAAATAAGCTCTTTTTCAATTTCGCTGTTAACATTTACTATATTGTCAAAAATTTTAGATATATATTCAATCTTGTTATTATTTTCATAAATTTCATAAAAATGATATTCCAAAAAACTATAATAATCAAGAGAATTTTCAATTAATTTGTCGAAATTTATTTTTCCGAATTTATTTAAATATTCGTCAGGATCTTTTGCATCCTTTATAATAATTACTTTAGCATCAATATCATTTCTTTTAAACATATTCATAGCCTTTAATGCAGCGTTTTGACCAGCTATATCTGAATCAAAACCGATATAAAAGCTTTTAGAATACCTTTTTAATAATTTAATTTGATTGTCAGTTAATGAAGTTCCTAACGCCGCAACTGCTGTGTTATAACCATAAGAATGCATTTTTATAACATCCATATATCCTTCGACTAAAATAAAGCTATTGTCTCTAACTGCTTCTTTAGCTAAATTGAGGCCATATAAATTATGACCTTTATTAAATATTAACGTTTCAGGAGAATTAAGATACTTAGGAAGCGAATCATCAATAACTCTTCCACCAAAACCTATTATTCTTTTTCGCACGTCAAAAATAGGAAACATTACTCTATTTCTAAAACGATCATAACATGAATTTCTTTCTTGATGCTTTATTATTAACCCTGTTTTTAGTATATCCTCTTCTGAATACCCCTTATCTGTTAAATGTTTTAGCAAATTATCCCATTGGTCAATAGCATATCCAATACCAAACTTTTTTATTACATCAATATCGATTTTCCTTGATTTTAAATAATTTATTATATGGGGGTATTTGTGTAAATTTCTATAGAAAAATGCTGCGGCATCTCTGTTAATTTTATAAAGCCTGTCCGTAAGTTCTTTATTTTCTTGTTGTTTTGAATTGTTAGTTACTTCTTGTAATATAATGCCAGCTTTTTTGGCAAGATACTCTGCTGCTTCAACAAAAGTATAGTTTTTATATTTTGTCAGGAAACTGATGCTGTCCCCACTTTCACCGCAGCCGAAGCAATGAAACATTTGCTTATCCGGAGAAACGATAAATGAAGGTGTTTTTTCTTTATGAAAGGGACAATTAGTGCTGTAATTAGCACCTGCTTTTTTTAAAGGCAGGTATTCTTCTATTACATCAACAATATTATTT
>JAEZGU010000110.1 GCA_023416855.1 Bacillota bacterium | reverse complement strand
TTTTTAGATATAAGCTTTTCTCCTATATTTTCATACAAATTTGTATGCATAAAAATATAGTGACCAATCTCATCAACAATATTTTTACTGATATCCTCAATTACTTCTATTGTAAATGGTTTAGATTTTAATACTCCCTTATCTAAAGGTTCCCTTGTATATATATTTTTATCATATATAAAGCTCTGAGCAAGAGGGTCTATAAGATTTGATATATCTCTATTGTTATCAATGTTTTCTCTTATTTGAGTCGAGCTTATATCCTCTAAATATAACGGTAGCTTAAGCTCAACCAATTTACCTTTAATCCTTGATTTGCTGTCTTCTGCTTTTTTTATTGCTGCAGGAGTAGTATCATCGTTAGCACGTTTAAATACTATATGATTAAAGCTGTGTATTGAGTTTTTAGTTGGTCTTGTTTTATATGCTGTTGCATTCATCAACACATCACTTCCAACTACTACAAATATTTCCTTATCTTTAAATAATTCTTTTAGATCTTTTAAATCATTAGCATTTGATAAATTTATAGGTATGTCATCAGGAAATAAAAATACTCCTAATTCATCTGCTATCGACATATTGATTATTTGTCTTCTAATCATTCGAGGTTGAACCTTCTTAGACCAAGAAAATTCGTCTACTGCCAAATAAACCTCAAATCCCAAATTTCTGATTGCTGTAACTATGCCCTTGTGACTCAATGAAAACGGGTCAAATGTACCCGGGAAAAATGCTATATTCTTATTTTCTTCAATTTCAAAATCCTTATAGTAAAATTCATAATCACTAATAAATCTGTATATATGATTAAATGAAGCTGAGTTGTTAAAAAAGAATAAATCTCCCAATTCCTTTTCATTAATTAAAGTTAAAAGCTTTTTATATATAAGTAAGAATATACTATGCTTTTCCTTTAAACTTAATT
The DNA here is from genome assembly GCA_023416855.1 of Bacillota bacterium. Lineage (GTDB taxonomy): Bacteria > Bacillota > Clostridia > Tissierellales > Sedimentibacteraceae > Sedimentibacter. The sequence goes on along the minus strand of JAEZGU010000110.1, from coordinate 12,735 downwards.
TAGTTGAACCAAAAATATGTTGACCGATAACTAAGAAAGTTTCTTGCTTTACCGATGTATTGTAATTGGATAGGCCGCTTAAAACTATACCCAACATTTTAATTAATCTATTGTTATATTCTATATCATCCTCGTTAAATGTATTTTTATATTGAGGGTAATATTGTATCATTATACCAAATGTATTTATTACTAAAGCACTTGCTCTATCATTTGCACCTTTATATATAACTCTCAGTTCAGTTATAAACTCATCTAACTCCTTAGGAGGTAAAAGCATAACAAAACGACCAAGGTATTCAGGTATATACTTGGCATATTGAAGTTCGTCAATTTCAAGTCCCTTTATCAACTCTATAGCTATTTCATTTCTCTGGTCTTCAGACAACAAAGCTCCTAATTCTACTAAAGAATTACCAGCTTTATTTCTTACAGATTCTTTAGCACTGACTTTTACCAGATTTGCTAAATGTGTTGCTGTTTGAAGTAATGTTACTTCGTTTTTATCCTTGATATATTCCATTATATAATCAATACTAATTGTTTTTACATTCCAAGGTGTTGCTGTTTTAAGATTGTTCAAAAATAAATCTGAACTTTTATATCTGCTGCTTGTTATTAAAATACTGTATTGATTTATTATTTCTTGTGGCATATCTAAATTTTTGGATATTTTATACTTTAAATAATTAATACAAAGTCCATCATCTACTGATATATTAGCTACATAATCTCTAATCTTATCTAATTTGATATTAACCTTGTTTTTATTGTTAATTAACATATTAAAAAACTGCACAGCCATCAAATGTACATTTTGAGGACATTTAGTTGATATCAAACTATAGTCTACTGCATAAGACAATTGCTCATCATCATATAATTCAACCGGAATACTTAAAAGTGAATTTAAACAACAAAAAGCTGATGCATTATCTTCTTTCTGCAAGTATTTTATAAATATATCTAAAAAGCTTTTTTTATCTTTATTTCTATTTGAATTAATAACTGAATCCACAAATATTCTTAATGAATAACCAATCCATTCTTTGTGATTTTCTGTTACTTTATGTCCCGGATCTATAAAAAGTTCTAAATATTTATCCCATAAGGACAATCCGTTAACATCTTCATTTAAATCTATTTTAACATCTTCAGGAAGCTCTTTTGAATATTCCAAATCATATGATACTATGATGCTACCCATAAGATTTGCAGCTTTACGTCGTATATCGCCTTCTCTATATACTAATAGCTCATACAGAAAATTCAATGTGAACAACTTTTCTTTCTGTGATAAATAAATGGAATATTCGTCTAATAAATCTAAATAAGATCTTAGATTTTTCCAATTTTGCTCACTTCTTGCTGCCTCAATCATACCTGTAAAAATTATTTCGTTGTTAAGCTTACTCATAAGAGATGTATTGTGTTCAATAGCCATATATTTAAAGTTTTCCACAACTTCGTATCCATCAATCAAAGCATAGTCAATTAGCTTTGAAGGATTTGGCTCATTGGATTTCAAATCTATATTTATACCTTTATGTATCATATAGTTTTCAAAATCCTTAAGCTTAGAATAAACTCTAATATATCTTTTTTCTTTTTTTTCATCTACATTATCAAGCTTGTCAAGAATGATATGAAATGATTCAGCTAAGCTGTAAATATGCATTTCATAACCATTTTTTACAGCTTTATTTTTTACTCTAAAATCTGCATATATTAATATTAATGATTCTAATGGTAAGTTTTCAAGTTCTAAATCCCATGTTGAATGATTGGATGCTATCAACCCTATTAAAGGCATATTATATTTTATAAACCACTGATCAGTATAGTAATAATGAAGGTATGGTACACGTCTTTTTTCAAGTCCTTTACAACCATATTTTCCTATATCATGTCCGGCTGCAGCCCCAGAAACAAGACCTAAGTTTACTTGAATCCCAACACTTTTCATTTGTCTTGCTACATGCATGGCAACATAGTGAACAGCTGCTACATGTTTCAATGTATTGAAACCGTTAACTTCTTCATCAAGCATCATTAGCTCATATATATAATTCTTGTCAAAATAATGTAAGAAATTAATGTATTCATCCGGATTTTCAAGTCCATTTATTTCTTCTTGGCTCAAAAAATTGAAATCTGAAAATTTGTCGTAAACACCGCTATTTCCAGCATGGTTAAGTATTGTTCTCAATATTTTCAAATAAATAAGAACTCCACTTTCATATTTAGGATATAGCTTTATGGTAGCTGCTTCAGGGAAAGACTTATGTAATGTGTATTGGAAAATATAGGAAAGCCAATCTGAGGGTGGTTCAGGACAGATGCTGTTTAAAACATCCATACTTAATTCTAATACATCTTTGCACGATAAATGTTTTTTATTTATCAATATGAGTAAATTATTAACAAATTTCTTATTTATAATATTCGCTTGAATTTTTTCTTCAGTAATATTTATTTCTTTCAGAAATTCTTTTTGTGTTAACTGTTGTAGAATTTCCTTATGTAATTCATTCAACATAAATCTGCTCATTTTATACCTCAAATTATTATAATTTCAATTTATTTATTATAGCATATATGCAATTTTCCTGCAAATAATTTCATTTTTACCATAAAGTAAATATCATTCTTGTATTTAGTTCTTTAATATATTATATTTATATATAATATAATTTAAACGGAGGCAAAAAATGTATTTATTAACGTATATTTATGAGAATAAAGAATATTTTGGTTTTTTGGACAAGGAAAAAAAAGGTATAATACCTGCAAGTAGTGTTTTTTCAAAATTAGACATGGATACTCCAAAAGATATGTTAAATTTTATAGATATTTTTCATATTGTTGGCTCAGAAAGAATAAAAGAAGCATTAATGTCCTGTAAAGCAGAGTTGCAATTGGATCATGTTAAAATATCATCCCCCATACCTTATCCAAGAAGAAATATATTTTGTTTAGGCAAAAATTATCTTGATCATGTTCATGAAGTAAAAAGCTTGAAAAATGTTAATTCAGATGTGCCAGCAAAACCTATATATTTTAGCAAAGTAGCATATCCTGCAATTGGTCATGAAGATATTATAGATTCTCATTCACATATTGTTAAAGATTTAGATTATGAAGTAGAGTTGGCTGTAGTTATAGGCACAAAGTGTAAAAATGTTTCAAAAGATGATGCAGAAAATGTGATTTTTGGCTATACAATATGCAATGACATATCTGCAAGGGACTTACAGCAGGAGCACGGTCAATGGCATAAAGGAAAATCAGTGGATACTTTCTGTCCAATTGGACCTTATTTAATTCATAAAACAAATATATCTTTTCCTCCAAGTTTAGAAATCAAAAGCTATGTAAATGGTGAGTTGAGGCAAAATTCAAATACAAACCAATTAATATTTGATATACCTACGATTATAAGTGATCTATCTTCATGTACAACATTGTATCCCGGTGATATAATAATAACAGGTACTCCTGCTGGAGTAGGAGCAGGTTTTAATCCTCCTAAATATTTAAAACATGGTGATGTTGTAAGCTGCTATATAGAAAACATTGGTACTCTTACCAATACGGTTAAATAGAAATTAAAATATATTCTCTATATTAAGACATTCATTTTCTTTAATAATATTAAATAAAACCATCATATGCTCAAGCTCTGCTTGAGCATGAATTTTATCTTTATTTCTTATGTATACATTAACCTTTTTCATTGATGATTCAATATTATCTAAATCTTTTTGATCTATAAAATAAATCCAAATGTTCTTAGCTTCCTCCCACTTATCTATGTAAGTAATAATGTCTTCATTGGCCTTGTCCCATTGCTCATATTCAATTACATTTAACAGGTCATTAAGACCTTCATTATAGTAACTGGTCATTGGCTCTATAGATGTAAAGTGATACCAAATCCATATTCCAATCATTAAAATTAAAAAAACTAAAGAAATAATTAACATTTTCATAGCTACCTCATATAAAATACAAATTTATCATTTTCATCAATATAACCATACAATATATCTTTTGGCTTAATGTTCTTTTTTTTAAGAGTTAATTCAAAGTCTGAATATGATATATTAAATTTTTTAAAATTATTATGCATTATTTCGCCATCAAGTATTGTAGCAATAGGTAATCTTTTACATTTTGTACCGGGTGGATCATCAGGTGCGATTATACTCATTTCCCCGTTTGTTTCCATAATCAAATAATCTATACCTTCTAAACTGCAATATCCTTTTAATCTCATTTGTCCTAAAACATCATTTACATTAATTCTCAGCTTTTTCATTTCATTTGTATTAAATTTCCCATGATCAAATATAATTGAAGGAGTTCCTGAAATTATAATTCTCGCTCTATTATTTTTTAAGGTTATGTAAGAAATTAAACATTGTAAAAACATAATCGTCGCTATTGCAATAAAACCATGAAACAACGGTTCTCCTAAATCACCCAAAGGTATTATTGCAAGTTCTGCAAGCATAAGAGAAACAACTAAGTCAAATGGTTGAAGCTCTCCAAGCTCACCTTTTCCCATAATTCTCATTGAGATTAACAAAAATGTATACAATATAAGAGCTCTTACTGCAACTATAATCATGATCAACACCACCTGAAAACATAGATATTTTTATTCTTACCTATAAACAAAAAAATATGCCAAGTAAAAAAGGTACCCATTTATAATGAGTACCTAATAACAAGGATATACATTTATACTGCTTTGTTAATAACATTTTTCAGCTTTGCAAAAATCATTCTCCCTGCCGCTGTTTGAAGCACACTTGTAACAGTTACAACAACCGAATCACCTATGCATTTTTTACCGCCTTCTACAACAATCATTGTGCCGTCATCTAAGTATGCAAGTCCTTGCCCGGATTCTTTGCCATCCTTAACAACCATAACATTCATTTCTTCACCTGGCAGTACAACCGGTTTTACTGCATTTGCCAACTCGTTGATATTTAATACTTCAACTCCTTGAAATTCAGCTACCTTGTTCAGGTTAAAATCATTTGTTAAAACTTTTCCGCCAAGCTCTTTAGCAAGCTTTAAAAGCTTAATATCAACTTCAATGTTATCATCATAATCTTTAGATTCTATAACAACATGGACAGTATCATCTTTTTGCAAAATATTTAAAATATCTAAGCCTCTTCTGCCTCTGTTTCTCTTTAAGCTGTCAGATGAATCAGCAATATGTCTTAATTCTTTCAGAACAAACTCAGGGATAACCAAAGTGCCTTCTATAAAGCCTGTCTTGCAAATATCTGAAATTCTCCCGTCAATTATTACACTTGTATCAAGAATTTTAGGCGAAACCACTTCTTTTTTTGTGCTTTTGTCTTGCTTTTTAACTGCTGCCGCTGCCTTTTTTAAATTAATTGTCGGCCACAACATATCATCTTTTTTCCCGGTAGATATTTTTATGCCTAAATACCCAAACATCAAATATGACAAAATCGAAACAATCGTTCCCACATATTTTATGTCGCTAAAAGGCTGACTAATTAGAGCGGCAATTATAAAACCTACTATTAAACCTATTGCCCCCCAAATTATATCCATCGTTGAGAATTTTAATAATTCCCTTTCAAAAGCTCCTACAATACTAAGTCCAATCTTCTTGATTTTTGAAGAAAAAAGAAAAAATATGATTCCAAAAACTAAACTAATACCTAAAATTATTAATACATTTTGCAAACTTGTAAAATTAAGAAGTCCATTTTGATTTAGCAATAACCCTATAAATGCGCCAAAGGATGCCCCCACCACAGTAATTACCGCTTTAACTATTCTATCTATCATATCCTCACCTCCTTTTAAGTATAACCATTATTTGTTATATTATTTAATGTAACACATTTTTTATTGTTTGGCTATACCATTTTCTGAAATTATACATAATAATTATTAATTTTACCTTAACTTTCAACAAAAAAAGAAATATGCACTAAAGCACATTGTCCTCTTGTGTTAGTGCATCTTCATTTATTATATTGTCCAAAAAATCTGAAATGCCCTTGCCGTCACTATCTGTAGAAAGAGCTATTTCGCTAATCAGCATTTGTTTAGCACTTACCAGCATTTTTTTCTCACCAGTGGACAATCCTTTTTCTCTGTCTCTGTAAGTTAAATCCCTTACAACCTGTGCAACCGCATAAATATCGCCTGTTTTCATTTTTACTAAGTTGTCTCTATATCTTTTATTCCAATTTGAGTCATTCAAAACAGCGCCTTGTCGTAAAATTTCATAAACTTTATCAACTTGTTCTTGTTCTATAATATTCCTAAGCCCTATGTTGTTAACATTGTCTACCGGTATCATCAACTTCATCTCACCAATAGGCATCTTAAGTACATAGTAACTTTTAACTACACCCAATATCTCTTTTGACTCCATTGTTTCAATAACACCGGCACCATGCATTGGATATACTACCTTGTCGCCTAATTTAAACATATGACTACCTCCTAAACAATAGTATACACTATTTATGAAGATATGTCAAATCGATTATTATACCCCGTTGTCCACATTATGTCAATATATAATTTGTAATTTTTTTGTTACAATTTTTACTCATTTAGATAATGTGCATAATAAAAAACTGCTGAAAAAGTCCTTTCTGCAAGGCGTCGAAAAACGGACAACCGCAGCGTATTCAGTTATACGTGAGCATTGACCGGATGAACGACAACGTAGCAGACGGGCGTTTTCAACAGTCTTATTCATTATTTTAATATATTTTTACATGCTTCAACTATATATTTGTCTGTTAGTTGATATTTTTCAAGCAAATCCTTCGGTTTTCCTGATTCGCCAAAAGTGTCCTTTACACCAACCCTCTTAACTTTTACAGGATAAGTATCTGCTAAAACTTCTAATACAGCACTACCTAATCCACCAATGATGCTGTGTTCTTCTGCTGTTACTATTTTTTTAGTTTCCATTGCTGCTTTAATAATAATTTCAGTATCTATAGGTTTAATTGTATGTATGTTTATAACTCTAGCATCAATTCCTTCTTCAGACAACTTCTTTGCAGCCTTTAAAGATTCTTGAACCATTAATCCTGTTGCAATTATTGTAACGTCATTTCCTTTTCTAAGCTCAACACCTTTTCCCCATTGAAATTCATATGAATCATCATAAACATCTTCAACAGCCATTCTACCTAATCTTATATAAACAGGTCCTACATAATCTGCTGCTTTTAATACAGCTAATTCTGCTTCTTTCGCATCAGCTGGAGATATAACTGTCATATTTGGTATGCTTCTCATTAAGCTTATATCTTCAATAGCCTGGTGTGACCCACCATCTTCTCCTACAGTTAACCCTGCATGAGTTGCAGCTATTTTAACATTTAAATTTGGATATGCTACAGTGTTTCTAATTATTTCAAAAGCTCTTCCTGCAGCAAACATTGCAAATGTACTGGCAAAAGGAACTTTACCTGCCAATGACATGCCTGCAGCTGTTCCGATTAAGTTTTGTTCCGCTATACCAACATTGTAAAATCTTTCAGGGCTCACTTTTTTAAACTCTGATGTTTTAGTTGAACCTGATAAATCTGCATCTAATACTACTATGTTAGGATTATTGGCAGCTAATTTTTTTAACGCCTCTCCGTATGCCTCTCTTGTTGCTTTAGCCATTACATGTCACCTCCTAATTCATCCATTGATATACAATATTCGTCATCATTTGGAGCTTTGCCGTGCCAAGATGCTTTATCTTCCATAAATGAACAACCTTTACCTTTTATTGTTTTAGCAATAATTAAAACCGGTTTTCCTTTTATTGCTTTTCTTTCTTCGAATGCCTTTTCTATAGATGCAAAATCATGTCCATCAACATGTATTACATGCCATCCAAAGCTCTCAAATTTTTTATCTATAGGCTCCACGCTCATAACATCTTCATTTCTTCCATCTATTTGAAGTCCGTTATGATCCATTATAGCTGTTAAATTGTCTAATTTATAATGATTAGCAAGCATTGCTGCCTCCCAAATCATTCCCTCTTGGATTTCACCATCTCCTAATAAAACAAATACTCTGTTATTTCTGTTATCAAGCTTAAAAGCAAGTGCCATACCGTTAGCAATAGATAATCCTTGCCCTAAGGAACCGGTTGAAGCTTCCACTCCATCTAATTTTTTCATATCAGGATGACCTTGAAGCTTAGAATTTACTTGTCTCAATGTAGGGATTAAATCCTTGCTTATAAAACCTTTTTCCATCAATGCAGAGTATAACACCGGCGCACCGTGACCTTTGGATAAAACAAAGCGGTCTCTTTCCTCGTCATTAATACTCTTAATATTCATTTCCTTAAAATACAAATATGTTAAAATTTCAACTGCAGAAAGTGATCCTCCCGGATGTCCTGAGTTTGCTGCATGAACCATTGTTAAAATATTTTTTCGCATATTTTTTGCAATTAAGTTTAATTCATCGTAGTTCATTTAATCCTCCTATTGTTTTCTGTTTTCCCAGTCTTTTAAAAATTGTTCAATACCTTTGTCTGTCAATGGATGCTTTGTTAACTGCATCAACACCTTAAATGGCACTGTTGCAATATGGCAACCATATTTAGCTGCTTCTGTTACATGCATTGGATGTCTTATACTTGCTGCTATTATTTCAGTTTCAATATCATAATTCATAAATATATTTGTTATTTCTTCAATTAATTTGATACCATCATTGTTTATGTCATCTAATCTTCCCACAAAAGGACTTACATATGAAGCTCCCGCTTTTGCAGCTAACAATGCCTGACCAGCTGAAAAAATCAAAGTAACATTAGTTTTTATGCCCTCTTTGCTTAATACTTTAACAGCTTTTAGTCCTTCATCGGTCATAGGTATTTTTATAACGATATTTTTATGTATTTTTGAAAGTTCAACTGCTTCTTTTATCATGCCCTCGGAATTTAAGCTTATAACTTCTGCACTTATCGGACCATCCACAATTTTTGCAATTTCACTAACGACCTCTTCAAACACTCTTCCTTCTTTTGCGATTTGTGATGGATTTGTTGTTACACCACAAATAATACCCATGTCGTTTGCAACTTTTATTTCATCAACATTAGCTGTATCAATAAATAACTTCATTTAATCCTCCTTATTCTATTTCTTTAATTATATCCTTGCCTCCAAAAATTACTTTAATCATAAAAAGTGGAAGCAATACTTGTCTTTTTATTCTTTTGGGTTCTTTAATTAATCTATAGAACCACTCAAGACCTAATTTTATGAAAATATCAGGAGCTCTTTTTACTTTGCCTGCGAGACCGTCTAAAGTACCTCCATTTCCAATGATTATTTTTGCATTAATTTTATCTTTGTTAAACTCTATCCACTGTTCTTGTTTTTTAGCACCAAAACCAACAAACAAAATATCCGGTTCTGCTTTATTTATTTTATCTAATACTATTAATTCTTCATCATCACCATTTTTACCTAAATGTGTACCTTTAAAATAACCGTGCTGACTTCCCACTATATTAATGTTAGGATATTCATTATGTACATTTACCATTGCTTCATCAGCAATTCCGGGCTTTCCACCCACTACAAACAATTTTAATCTATGTTTATTTGCTAATTTTAACATGTTTACTGATAAATCATAGCCGGCTACTTTTTCTTTTAAGGGGTGACCTTTCAATTTTGAAGCATATATTAAGCCTATGCCGTCAGGTACATTTATGTGAGATTTATTAACTAAATCCATAAATTCTTGATCCTTGTGACACATCATTACAATTTCTGTGTTAGGTGTGTAGATTATGTATTGTTCATTATTACTTATTTTATCTTTTATAATTTCCATTGTTTCATTCATTGACTTATTGTCAATTCTAACACCCATTATACTTAGTTTATCCATAACTATATTTCCTTTAGTATTTGGTAATTAACCTTTATTAGCTCACGAAGCTTAGATACATTATCATATAGATTTTTTTTCTCTATATCCTCATTTCTAATTTTATCTATTATTTCATCATATAATAAATTTTCATCTATATTTTCAATACTTGATGAAACCTTCATATTGACGCTGTTAACAAAATGATCTACTTTATGGTCATATGAAACTGCTACAAATGGTACATTCGCAGCTGCTGCAAAAATCAAAGAGTGTAGACGTACTCCAACCAATACATCCATACCTTTAATAATATCAAAAGCCTCATTGGTTGTAATATGTTCCTTATAATAAACAGCTTTATCACCAAGATTCTTTTCTACCTGATCAATAAGTTCTAAATCCTCGTTGTAATAAAAGGGAATAAAGTAGCATTCAATATTGTTTTCTATCAACTTTTTTGCTACCATGCTAATTTTATTACTTACATCAGTATTTTTCCAGTTTCTAAGAGAAAAGCAAACTTTTTTTCTGCCTGTTGTTTTATTTACAAAATTTTCACCTTCTCTTAAGTTAATAACCGGGTCTATGGATAAAAACACTTTACTATCGTCTAAACCCATTTCTTTTAACAAATCCATCGAATGTCTATCTCTAACAGTTATATAATCAACTAACTTAAGTGTGTTGCTGACTGCTTTTTTACTGTTTTCATTAATTATAGGTCCAATACCTTGGCTGAGCATTATTATTTTATTGTTCATCAGCTTAGCTAATCTAATTAAAAACAAATAATAATAAATGCTTCTTTTACTTGTTATATCCTGAAGTAAGCTTCCTCCACCGAAAACAAGTGCATCTGCATTTCTTAACTTATTTATAATCGAAAGAACATTATACCTATCTATGGTGCTAATGTTATATTTTTTACTTGTTATCTCTTTGTTTCCTGATAAAACAACAATATTCTCTCTGTCGGTTATATCTATGATTTGTTTAAGTGTCATTTCTAATATTGCTTCGTCACCTAAATTTCCAAATCCGTAATATCCCGCCAATAATATTTTTTTCACTTAAACCTCTCCTGCAATCTTAAGTATATTTTGTAAAAAATGTCTATTATTATCACTGCAATAATACCTATAATAATACCAAATCCTAATGCTATTACAGTTCTTGCCAATGATAAATATATTGGAGTTCTTAAATGTGAAAATGTATTTATAATTGAAGAAGTACCAATGGCAGCTGCTAACATAAAAGCACCTGTGAAAAATTCAGATTTCTTGCTTGCTGCATAAACAGCTGCAAACATTGCTGGAAATGCTATCAAGAATTCTTTTGTTCTTGGTCTTGCTAATAACACATATTCCATGAAATTTCGTGTAATCATTTCAATATTTGATGGTTGAACATTAGTTTCATGGCCTGTTCTTGAAATGTATACATAAGCAACCGCTCCGGCGATACCAACAATAATTCCGTAATAAATCTTAATATCCTTATTCAAAAATCTAATAGTGGTATTAACAACACTCTTTAATGAATCATCTTCCTCATTGCTCATGAAATATATAATAAACATAACCACAAATATACCAAAAGGAAGAATTTGAGCAAATTTAACTCCTCTGAAAATGTCCATTTCAAGGAAATATTTTACATCTGCAAGCATTGCATCAACAAATACTGCACCTATTAGCGATATAATTACTGAACCGGTCAATATCAATGTTGAATATGATATAATGTTTATAAGTGAATAATTTTTTCTTTCAGCATATATCTTTTTAATTTGCATCATGAAAAAATAAATTCCAAGTCCTGAAAATATCACCGCTGCAGCAAATGCAAATCCCTTTTCCGCAACTCCTCTTGCTATTAGTGGCACAAGGGAAGCCGGAATAGCAACAGTGTATAAATAGTTTACTTTCAAATATTTAATATTAAACATTTTTATAAACAGCATTACTGCTGCTAATGTTATACCAAAAGATAAAATAGCTAATCTTTTGGAACCTACATGAAACTCTTGCATCGCTTCTGCTTTGCCAAGCTTAATATTGTGTTCACTTAATCTGTTTTCTAAACTCTTAAAAGTTCTTTCATATTCTTCACTGTCTGTTACATATTTATTGCTTTTCTCACCATCAAAAAAGGGTTTAAAATAAATTGCTCTAACATTACGCTCTGTAATTGCTCTGAACATTGTATTTTCAATTTCTTCTGCACCATCATAATTATAGTACTTATATCTTTCTCTTATGAAATCCCACATTGTGAAGATTCTCATAGCACTATAGCCTGAATCCTCAACTAATTTATCAAGTCCAGCTCCTTCTAAATGCTCTCTTTGAGTAGCACTTTCTATTAAAGCAATCGTAATGTTATTTTCCTTAATGTAACTTAAAAAGCTTTGCTCATTTTCAGGGTAACCTATTATTTCTTTGCCGTGAAGTATATAAATTCTTGGTTCTAATCCATACTTTTCATTTGCATTTTTATATACATCCGCTAATTTTTCATTATATTTTGGGAAATTTATAGGTCTTAGTATAACATCTAAGCCGGAATCTTTTACAAGGTTAATTTTATCATCATCATAGCCTACGGCAATATTCAATAGTCTCGAATCAACTACCTTCTTACCTTCGTAAACTCCCTTACCCTCTAAATTTGTAACTCTTTGGATATCAGAATAATATATATCATCATTTGTACCCTTTAATACTATATAATAATCATTGTCCATATGATATGTATCAAAAAATTCAGTGATGTATCTTTCTGTTAAACCACTGACTAAATAGT
>JAEZGU010000105.1 GCA_023416855.1 Bacillota bacterium | reverse complement strand
TTGAGCCGGACGATGAAATAGTTGACATATTGTTATCAATATTGGAGAAGGAGGAATCGGAAATTGAAACCAATTAGTCTGAGAATAAAAGGTTTAAACAGTTTTATTGAAATGCAGGAAATAAACTTTGAAAAACTAACCGAAAGAGGACTGTTTGGAATTTTCGGACCTACCGGAAGCGGTAAATCAACTATTCTTGACGGTATCATACTAAGCTTGTATGGGACTATACCAAGAGAAAGCACTAACATTATTAACACTAATTGCGATACAATGAACGTCAGTTTTGAGTTCCAAATTACTGAAAAGGAAGCTAAACGTTATAGAGTTGAAAGAGAATTCAAAAGGGATAAATCAGGAAGCATAAAAACAAAATCGGCGAAAATTGTTGACATAACAGTTGGAGAGACTGTCCTTGAGGATAGAGTAAGACAGGTAAATGACGCCTGCAAGGAAATTATAGGCTTAGAGGTTGATGACTTTACAAGGACTGTTGTACTTCCTCAGGGCAATTTCAGTGACTTTTTAAAGCTTCAAGGTAAAGATAGAAGGGACATGCTTGAAAGACTGTTTAACTTGCAGAAATATGGTGATCAACTTTCTAATAAGCTATCCTTAACTATTGGTCAGGAAATACAAAAATTAAGCACCTTAGAAGGAGAATTAAAAAGCTATGAGGATGTAAGTGATGAAGTTCTCAATAATGCGAGTAAATGCCTTAATGTAGCAATAGAGCAAATTGAAAAATTATTAGAAGAATTAGCAATAGCTGAAAAGGAATATAACGAGGGTAAAGAAGTATGGAATTTACAAAAAGAGCTTCTAATAATTGAGGAAAATGAAAAAGCATTAAAGGAAAAAGAAAGTGAAATAAAAGAATTAAATAGTAAAGTTGTTAAGGGAGAAAGTTCATATAGAGTTAAGCCATACATTGATGCTTATGAAAGTACATATAATCAAATTGAAGTGGTAGCAGAGAAAGTATCAGAACTAAAAGCTAAAGCAATATCACTAAAAAATCATAAAAAAGATGTAGAAATATTATATAATATTGCGAAAAATAATAAAGATAAAATGCTACCTGATCTTAAGGTCAAAGAGCAGAAAATTCTTGATGCGATAGAAGAGCAAAAATTATTAAATAATTTAATTTATGAAAAAAACAAGATAGAAGAATCTAAGATTAATGCAGAAATAAACATATTAAATATCACCAATGACAAAGCAAAATGTGATAATAAAATATTGGAATTAAATAGTTATATAAGTAGTAAGGAAAATAAAGTTGAACAATTAAAAGTATCTGAAGAATTTAAGGAAAAAGTAAATTATGGATTGTTAATTTTGAACTCATATGATAATTTACTTGAACAGATTAATAAGATAAACAATGAAGTTAGTGAAACAAATACAAAAATCAATGAGATGGTTGGCTTAAGCGACATATACTCAAAAGAACTAAAAGAAAAAGAAGATATATTGCTAAGATATGAGAAAGAACTAAATTCATTAATTTTGAATTGTCCGGGAGATCAAAACACATTATTGAAACTTAAAGAAAATTTAGATGTTACAAAAAATAAGTGGGACAAATATAATGAGTACAGTGCTTTAATTGTATCAGCTAATAATAAGGTTGAAGAATTAATAATACAGTCAAAATCAAAAGAAAAAGAAGCCCATAAATTAAACAATGAAATAAGTGCTTTAAGAGAGTATTTAAAAATATTAGAAACTGAGAATCTTGCTCATATATTGAGAAAGGAATTGTCAGATGGAGAAATGTGTCCTGTTTGCGGTTCAACAGAGCATTATCATGAAAATTTTGAAAAATTAGATTCTGATTTTAATGTTGACTCATATAAAAATGAGCTATCTTTTAAAGAAGAGCGATTATTGAGTGTGAATGCTGAAATTGTTAAAATACAAACTAATTTAAAAACAGAGCAAGAAATCATTAAACAAAATGAAGTTAAGATAAACGAATTAGGTGAAGATTTTAAAGAGGTATCATTAGATGATTTGAAAAATGATTTTCAAAGGAAAATTATTAAAGTAAATATATTTAATGACGAAAAATCTAAGTTAGAGAAAAATATACGAGTTTTAACAGAAGAACAAAATAAATTGTTGATAAAATATAATAATGTAACAAACTCTTTGGACTATAATAGAAATCATATGAAAAAGCTAACTGAGGAGTTCAGTTTAAAAACAAATGAAGTAAAAGAAAAAGAACAAGAACTTGGTTTTGTTAAACAAAATCTTAGAATAAATGATTTTAAAAAGACGAAAGAAGAAATTAACAATAAGGATAAAGAAAGAAATTTACTTGAAAAAGAAATAAAGACACATCGTGAGAATTTAAATGTAGAGCTTGAACTAAAAGATAAGTTGATAAAGGAAATTAATGAATTTAAAATTGTACTTAAGGAGCTTAATACATCCATAAATGAAAAAATCAAGATCATTGATGAAAAAAAAGACATAATAAAAAATAAATCAGGTAACATTGATAACTTAGAAGATGCTAAAGAGCAAATAAAGCACGAAATTAACAATATAGTTGAAGAATATCAAAATTGCGAAAAAAATAAGAATATTGCGGAAGAACAGTTCAATAAGTGCAACAATGAAATCATGTCAGAGCAAGGTAATCTAATTAGCTTAAAGGAAAGGCTTGTAAAGGATAGTGAGACTTTAAAGAACAAATTAGATGAAGAGCAAATAAAGGATATTGAAGAAGCCAAGAATAATTATATATCAAAATCTTTCATTGATAATTACAAAAATCAAATTGATTTATATTTAAATTCTCTAGCTCAAATACAAGGAGCATCAAAAAACTTAAAAGATAAGCTTAATGGTAGAACTATTAAAGAAGAGCAATGGCAGAATATTCAGAATATAAGAAATGAAAAAATTGTCACGTTAGATAAAATTAAAGAAGAGAAAATAAACTTAGAAAACGAAGTTAAAAAATCAAAGGAAAAACTTCTATATAAAAATGAATTGCAGAAGAAAAAAGGAGATATTAGTCATAGATTAGGTCTTCTGAGAGATTTGGAAAAATTGTTTAGAGGTAAGAAGTTTGTTGAATTTATGGCTACTAATCAACTTAAGTATGTTTCAGTAGAAGCAGGAAAAAGATTAAAGGAAATAACTGCAGGAACATATGGGTTAGAAGTTGATGAAGACAGCAAGTTTTTCATTAGAGATTATAAAAATGGTGGAGCACAAAGAGACGCTTCAACACTATCAGGAGGAGAAACTTTTGTTGCATCATTAGCGTTAGCATTAGCATTGTCTTCGCAAATACAATTAAAAGGTACAGCACCTCTTGAATTGTTCTTTTTAGATGAAGGTTTTGGAACACTTGATGATAATTTATTGGAAGTTGTAATGGACTCATTGGAAAAAGTTCATAATGACAAACTATCAGTAGGTATAATAAGTCACGTTGAGTCAATTAAAAACAGAGTACCACTGAAACTTATAGTAACCCCGGCATCAGCAGGTATGGGTGGAAGTAAAGTTAAAATTGAAATAAATTAGGCTACTAAAAAATATTCATTTTTAGTCATATATAATGCTTATTAAATATATATTTATATAAGGACAAAATTTTATATATGATTAGGGGGATATTAATGAGAAGGTTAAAAACCAAATTAACTAATAAGTTATCCGGAAAATTATTAAAGCCTTTAAACAAAGATGAATTGATAAATAATATATCAACTATAGGATTATTTGTTTTCATTATTATAACAACATTTTGGATAATAGATATAGTTTTCGGTCTTTTAAGTGATTCAATGAACTTTGCAGAAATTAAGTATGTACTTTTATTGATAAGAGATTATGTAATATGGTTTGTATTAGCTTTGCTATACATAGTAGTAGCACGAAAAAAACAATTTAACAACGAATCTGTTTTTGGATTAACAGCTTTAGGTTCAATTTATACAGGAATTAAGCTATATATGGCAGAATTAGGTTTTTTTTGGTTGTTGCTTATAGAATGGGTTATAATAACAATAGCTATATATAATATTGTTAGAATCATATTTAAGCATCTTGCAAAGCCTGTTGTTGAATAATATTCAACAATCTTCCAAATTGATGACTTTGTCATTAATTTGAGCACTCAAAAAAATGAGTGCTTTTTATGTTTAATGTTATATAATTTAGGATATAAGTATTAAAAGAGGAGGGATGTTTATGAAAAGACTATTAGTTCCAGTTGATGGTTCTAACGCATCCATAGCAGCAGTTAAAAAGGCGATTGAGATAGCAAGGAATAACAACTCATATATTAAGCTAATATCAGTTGTAAAATCATCTGAAAATAAAACGATAGAAAGAAATGAAAACTTATGGAGTGCAGTAGATAGCTCAATTGTCAATGATCTTGATTTAGAAAAGAAATTAGAAAACAAGTATGTAGAAAATTCTGAAAAACTCTTAAGCCAAATAATATCACGACTCGATTTTAATGGAATTAAGGTAGAAAAAGAAGTGTTGATAGGTGAACCATATTCTAAAATTGTCGAGCATGCGAAGAATGGCAATTTTGATTTAATAGTCATGGGAAATAGAGGGTTTTCAAAAATCAAAAGATTATTTGTGGGTTCAGTAACACAGAGAGTAATATCAGAAGCATCAAGTCCGGTATTGGTTATTAAGAGTGCATTCGAGCCATAGAATAACAAACATATGTGATATATAAACCACCCTTAAGGTGGTTTTAAATTGTAACAATATATTGTAAAAACTGGAATAGTGTGCTATAATATTCTTAATTTTGAAAGAATGTGTAAATTATATAATGGGGGAAAAATAATGACGAAAAATGCATCGCTTAACAAGCAAACGTATACAGTAAATAAAAAATGCTTTGATGAGAATTCATATAAAAGCTTATTTTTAGATTTACCTATTGGTTATGCATTTTTTGAAATTATTTATGATGATAGAAATAATCCATATGATTATAAATTTATTGAAGTAAATTCAATATTTGAAGAAAAAACTAATCTTAAATCAAGTGAATTAATAGGCAAAAGTATATCATCTTTTTTTGGTTACATTGATAACAAAAAAATTGACCAACTTATGTTGCATGCTGGCAGAGCAATTTATAGAAGAAAGCAACAAGAGTTTGAAATTTATAATAACCATGTAAATAAATGGTACAAAATTCATTTGAAGTCACCTAATAAAAAATATTTAATTATATATTAATTGATATTACTATAGAAAATCTTCATATGATTGAATTGGAAAATTCAAGAAGAAGAATGGAAAATATAATAGAGGCAACAGATATTGGAACTTGGGAGTTAAACATGCAGACAGGTGAACGACATTATAACGAGAGATGGGCAAGCATGTTAGGATATACACTTGAGGAGCTGTCACCTATTAATGAAAACACTTGGAAAAACTTAGTTCATCCTGATGATTTGCAAGTAGAGCTTGACAAAGATGTAAAACTATATTCAAAAGAAATTGAATGTTATGATGATGAATATCGTATGAAACATAAGGATGGTCATTGGGTTTGGATACAAGACAGAGGAAAGGTTATATCATGGACTGAGGATGGGAACCCTTTATTGCTGAGTGGTACACATACTGATATAACTGCTAAAAGAAATAAACAGGATGAAGTTCTTTATTTAAGCTATCGTGATCAACTTACGGGAATTTATAACAGAAGATACCTTGATGAAAATTTAAAAAACATAGATGTTGAGAAAAATCTTCCACTATCTTTAATTTTAGCTGATGTTAATGGTCTAAAACTGACAAATGATTCATTTGGACACTCAGTAGGTGATGAACTACTAAAAAAAGCTGCTGAATTAATGAAAATGGGTTGTAGAAATTCTGATAAATTAATACGTGTAGGTGGAGACGAATTCTTAATAGTTTTAGCTAATACAGATTCGTGGCAAGCTGTTGATATAATAAAGCGTATTAATTCATTAGCTTTAAATGAAAAAGTTAACGGTATTGATGTTTCAATTTCTTTTGGATATAAAACAAAAAGAAAAATTGAAGAAAGCTTTAACGATATATTTAAAGGTGCGGAAGACCGAATGTATAGACGTAAGCTTTATGAAAGCTCAGGCATAAGAAATAAAACTATTGATATTATAATGAATACACTATGTGAGAAAAGCAAAAGGGAAAAGCTTCATTCTATGAGAGTTGGCGATATTTGTGAAAAGATTGCATTAATGCTCAATTTTGAAAAAGAAAAAGCTACTCAAATTAAAATAGCAGGAATAATGCATGACATAGGAAAAATAGGAATTGATGAAACCATTCTTAACAAGCCTCAGAGGTTAAACTATGAAGAATACAAGGAGCTAAAAAGACATCCGGAAATTGGTTATAGGATGCTCAGTACATCAAATGATTATTCTGAGATAGCTGAATATGTTCTTAAGCATCATGAAAGATGGGATGGTAAGGGTTATCCCGGTGGTTTCAAGGGAGAAGAAATTTCTATTCAAGCAAGGATTATTGCAATAGCAGAAGCTTATGATGATATGGTTTATGGTACGCCATATAAGAAAAACATGACTGTTAATGAAGCATTAAACGAAATAAAAAAATGTTCAGGTACTCAATTTGACCCTGAAATTGTAGAAGTCTTTACAGAATTAATAACAGAACATTATATTGGGGAGGAGTAATCCTCCCTTTTTAACAGTTTAATGTTACGGTTAAGTAAATGAATTTGTTGGCTTTGAAATGCTGGATAAAGCTTGCTCTGCGTTATCCTGTAATTTAGGCTCAATAGAAATATCACCTAAAGAAACCATACCTACTAAGCTATTATTATCGACAATAGGCAATCTTCTTATTTGCTTTTGGCCCATAACTCTTGCCGCTTCATGCACATCCATATCCGGGCTTCCTGTAATAGGATTTTGAGTCATAACTTCATTAACTGTTTGCTCTGAAGATTGACCGTTTGCAACACTTCTTATAGCAATATCTCTATCAGTTACAATACCAACCACACTATTATTTTTACAAACAGGTATAGAGCCAACATTGTATTGCTTCATAAGCTGCGCAGCTTTTTCAATAGAATCATTAGAATCCACCTTAGCAACATTTACTGACATTATATCTTTTAATTTCAAATAAATCACCTCCTAAATTATATTTCCCATATTAGGTGTGATTATTCCACCGTATCTTTGTTGTCTATATACACTGTATAGTGTATTCCAAGTTTGTTCATCAACTATTCCGGTTGCCTCCAATCCTTGGGTGGTTTGAAATGCTTTAACTGCATTTTCTGTAGCTTTGTCATAAATACCTGTTGGTTCTATATAGGGAATTACAGGTATTATTAGTGAAATATATGATAATGCTTCTTGAATTAAATAAACAACAGGTGATTCATGACCTAAAGCATAATTTACGCCAGTCCATCTAATTTGAGGAATGTAGACTTCTTCCGGAGGAATAGTTTCCAATATACCAATAACAGTACTATACATAGAATTAATTGTTTCTTCATTTGCAATACCTGTTTGAGGAAGGTTCATTGTTTTCTGGTATTGTAAAACAGCATTTCTCGTTTGGCTATCAAATATACCTGTTATAGGCACTGAAGGAACTGTACTGTAAAATGATGATATAATATTTAAAGCAAATTGAAGTATTTCGACTCCGGGTCTAATATCGCCCTCTAACAATTGCTCGGTTGTTATACCGTACAATTCACTAAATATCAAACCTTCTGTTGATAATTCAGCTAATTTTGATACTGCAGTATATATACGAATAATTTTGTACCATGTTCCTTCATCAATAACTCCTGTTTGGGGTAGTTGAAAAACAGCCTGGAATGTTCTAACTGCATTTTCAGTTGATTCACCAAAATAACCATCTATAGGTGATATAGCGGGTATTCCCGGATAATTACGCCTTATTCTATCTAAATGGCTCTGCATTCTTAAAACCTTTAAGCTTGAATCTCCTAATGATAAAGGTTTGCCGGGATAAGTTCTTTGAAAATCAGTTTGCGGTACATCAGTTATTATTTCAATATTTTCACCATAATAATACTTTAATATTTCTTCAGGTGTGTAGCCTGCATTAGCTAAATCAACAGTTCCCCATTGATGCAATCCGTCACATTGTGTTATCCTTCCATCGCAGAATCTTGCATATATAGGGAAAGTTTGGCCTGTTCTTGCTATATAATAATTAAATATATTATTTGCAATTATATCGATAGTATCATAAATTCCTCTGTTATGAATGTATGCCTGATCATAATGTGTATCGTTAGTTATATCAAAATCGTACCCTCTTGACCTGTACCAGTCTGTATAAATTCTGTTCAATGCAACAGAAATAATAGCTAACATATTTGCTTCTAAAGCATTGTCATTCCAGGTGGGATACAATTCACTTGATGCAACGTTTTTTATATAATCAATAAAAGGCACCGTGACATTTTCAGCATTAGCATCCGGAGCACCTAAATGGACGGTTATATTAGTCGGTATTGATATTGTAGGTTCGCTTGGAGGAAGAGTTATTTCTCGTAAAGAATTTATATCTTTTATCTTGGCATTATATTTATTATTGGTCATCGAAGTCCTCCTCTTTCAAATTTTGTAGATATTTATTAATTAAAAAGAAGGCAAGTATTGTTTATCAAAATTAAAGTATTCCAAGTTTCGCGATTTAATACACCTGTTACAGGTAAACCGCTTAATTGTTGGAATTGCATAACTGCTTCTTCTGTTCTTTTGTCATATACTCCTGTTATGGGTACTTCAGCGTAATTTGTATAGTGTCTTCCAAAGTTATTTAATATAATTTGTAGCATATATATACAATTATGCTGATCATTTAATTTGAATTCAAGAACATTTGTTGGGAAGCATGCCACACTGCTGGGAGCATTTATACAATGAGAGCATCTTCTATGTTCTGCTACTAATCTATTCCACGTTTCTAAATCTACTATTCCTGTAACAGGTAATCCATAGAATTTTTGAAATTCAATAATTGAATTTCTTGTTCTTTCATCATAGTTTCCTGTAGGATAAACAGAAGGGATTTCCGGATGTACTTGCGCTATATCATTTAAATAAAGCTGAATTTCTAAAACAGGATTATCAGCCAACAACCTATTTCTCATATATACCTCCTAAAATATTATTAAGCCCCAATATTATTGCCCGGGAATTGACCTGAATTTCGTGTATTACCAAAACGTAACCTTCTATATATCAATACAATTCTATCCCAAGTATATTGGTCCACTACACCTGTTACATCAATGCCAAAGTATTGTTGGAATTCTCTAACTGCTGCTTCCGTCATAGGGCCGAAAATGCCATCCGGTTCAGCAGGAGGTAATCCTTCTAATACAGAAGCAATATAAGACAAATATTGTTGAATAAGATATACACCCGGTCCCTCAGAGCCTAATCTTAAAACAGTGCCAGGCCACAAAAGGCTTGGTAGAGCTATTGCTTGAGGAGGCAAGGTATCCAATATTCCTATAACATTGTTGTACATAGTGTCCCAGGTTGCTTCATCTATAATGCCTGTAATTGGTAAGCTGAAGGTTCTTTGAAATTCCATTATTGCAGTTCTTGTTTGAGTATCTAATGTACCATTTATATCAACGGATGGTATTGTATCATAGAAAGCTGATAAGACATTAAGAAAATACTGGACTGCTTGAACTTGTGGCACTACTCCTTCTACAGGAGTGGGTGTAAACTCTGGTAGTTCTCCTATTGGTATACCAATAGATGTTAATTCGGCTAAACTTGTAACAGCTGCATATATTCTTCTGATTCTATACCAAGTTGCCTTATCCACAACACCGGTAACAGGAAGGTTAAAAATATTTTGGAATGAACGAACTGCTTCTTCAGTCTGCGCATTAAAAGTACCTGTTGGATTTGGTATTCTCGGTATAGCAGGATAATTCGTAGCAATAGTGTTTAATGAAATTTGCATATTTAGCACATAAGGATTATTATCACCTAAGCTTAAAGTGCCAGGAAAAGATTCGATTAAATCAACTAATGGTGTGTCAGTAATAATGTTAATATTATCTCCATAATAATATTGTAGTATTTCGTAAGGTGTTAAATTTTGTTCTGCTAATGTAACAGTTCCCCATTGTAACAAACCTGGGCATTGAACTCTTCTACCATCACAAAATTGCGCAAAAAGAGGTTCTAACTGCCCTTGCCTGGCAATATAGCTGTCGAATATTTCATCAACAATATTTGAGATTGGATCAAAAATACCCCTATTATGTACATATGCTTGATCATATTGAGTGGTATTCGTAATATCAAAATTATAACCCTGTGACCTGTACCATTCAGTAAAAACCCTGTTTAGTGCAACAGATATAATTGCATATATATTTGCTCTTAAAGCACTTTCAGGCCAAGTAGGATACAGTTCGCTGGATGCAACATTTTTGATGTAATCTATAAATGGTACAGTAACATTTTCTGCCGGCTGATCAGGAGGACCCAAATGAACTGTTATCGAACTTGGTATTACTACCTGTGTAAGTCCCGGAACTTGTATACTCATTTTAAGCACCTCCTGCATTAGAAAAATCTATGGGACTTGGAGGAATGACAATAGTTTGCTCAGGTGCATCACCTATTGGTACTCCTGCAGCAACCGGTATTAAATCAACATTAAATCTTGTAGTTGTATCTGGGAAAATTCTTATATCTAAGAAGTTTTGAGTATAATAATTAAATGCTTGCACTCTGAAGTTGTAAGTACTGAAATAGAACTCCGGACTTTCTAAAGGATCTTCAGGGTTGTAGATAGCAGGCAAAGCTATATCAGGAATACGCCCGTTTCGATCTGTTACATAATGAGCTAAAACATGTTCATTTCTATCTTCGTCTAATC
The DNA here is from genome assembly GCA_023416855.1 of Bacillota bacterium. Lineage (GTDB taxonomy): Bacteria > Bacillota > Clostridia > Tissierellales > Sedimentibacteraceae > Sedimentibacter. The sequence goes on along the minus strand of JAEZGU010000105.1, from coordinate 17,965 downwards.
TATATACGGTAACTACAGCATCTTCGACAGGCAAAGCACGTGAAGCAGTATAGACACCAACAGACAGGTAACCGGTGCTTATTTTAGGAAGTTCTTCTTGGTCTGGTGCTTCTCCGGGAGCAGGAGGAACAGCTGGTACGTCACCTTCAGGCAATTGTGTATTTAGTGTTCTAAAAGGATACTTATACAATTTTGATTCATGTAAAAAAACTAAATTTTTATCTTGCAACTTTATAGTCACACCCTTCTATTTAAATTAATTGCACAACCTTGTAATATCATAATATTTATTATATGCAGTAAGTATGAATATGTTTAGAACAAAAATAGGTTGCTGAAAATACCCACCTGCGGCATTAACGTTCAGCCTTGCAGGTAATAATTTCAACAACCTATATTATGGTTATATAGATTTATATTTTTTAAGTTTTTTACCAATATATATTGCTATAATACCTTTGATAGTATCACCCGGAATGAACATGAGCATTCCCATATTTAAAATCTGTATAAAACTTAAATTTTTGTCAAGCATTATGTTTAATATATAATACATGTAAGGTATCCCTATAAAATATAAAATTACTGTTCCCAAGAAAATTGATATACTTAGAATCTTAACACTATTTGATTTTGTTTCAGTGGTTTTACCTACCAAGTACGCTACAATTATATATCCTAATAAAAAACCAAAGCTTGGTTTGAATATCGCTTGTATTCCACCTGTGAAATTAGAGAAAATAGGCAGACCTGCCAGGCCTAATAATATATATGATATTTGTGAATACATTGCTTTTCTTGAACCTAATACAACCCCTGATAACAATACAAAAAAAGATTGTAATGTAATAGGAACTGGTCCAACGGGTATACTTATAAAGGCTCCTATTGCTGTTAGCGCAGCAAACATACCTATTTGCGTAATATCCTTTGTACTCAATTTTGTTGTTGTCATACACTTCTCCTTAAAGTAATTTCTCCTGAATTTAATATTTCCTTGTGCCCATCATCATGAAAAATAATCAAACCACCGTTTGAGTCAATATCCTGTGCATAACCTTCACGCCATTGATTATCTTTATAAAATCTCACTCTTTCACCTAAAATCATTGATCGTTCTTTATATATTTCTATAAATTTTCTGCTGGACAAATCTTTCACCATAGAAAGTAAGTTATTGATAATTTCGGCGGTAAGCTGATTCCTAACAAATTTATTTTCTTTTGCTTGCAAAATAGAGCCTGCAGTATTTTCTAACTCTTTAGGGAAATATTCTGTCTTTACATTAAGACCAATACCGACTACTATACTGCTAATAGTTCCGCTTTCCATATCGGTAACAGCTTCAGTTAAAATTCCACATACCTTTTTATCATTTAAATATATGTCATTAACCCACTTGATTTGTGTGACAACACCTGTTACTTTTTCTATAGCAATTGAAACTGCAACAGCAGCGGCAGTTGTTATGAGAACTGAATCAGTTGTATTAAGGTTAGGCTTTAAAATAATACTCAAATAAATACCTGATTCAGATGGAGAGTAGAATTCTCTTCCCATTCGTCCTCTTCCTGACAGTTGTTCCTCAGAAACTATGACAGTCCCATGCACTTCATTATTCATTATCATTAATTTAGCTTCAGTATTAGTGGAATTAATAGATTTATATACTGTAATTGGTATTTCTTTGAAGTCATCATTTAAATAAAGGCGAATACCCTCTGAAGAAAGCACATCAGAAGAAATAGATAGAGAATAGCCTTTGTTAGATACACCTTCAATTATAAACCCATCTTTTTTTAGAGAATTAATGGCCTTCCATACAGCAGTTCTTGAAACACCAAGATTTTCAGCTAATTCTTGACCTGAAATGCTATTTCCTTTGTTTTTCTCTAATATTTGTAACACATCATTTTTAACAGACAATTTTTACACCTCACTTATGTGTTTAAAAGTCAATTTTGCCATGTTTGATAGTCTTGTTTTTTATTATAAAACCATTTAAATACATTGTCAACCAAAAATAATATTTAGTTAACAATACTTTGGAGAAAAATGTGGAACAAAATTTAAATTTATCAGTCTAATAAAGTAATAAATTAATATTATTTAATATAGGAGGTTATTATGATAATGAAAAGAGTATTAGTTATAGGATTATGCTGTGCATTTATATCAACAAGCACAGTGTTTGCCGTATCACATAACTTAAATATAAATTCAAATATAGAAATACATCTTAATAATGATATGCTAAAGTTTAAGGATGAACCACTTATTGAGAACGAGCGAATTATTGTACCAATAGAGTTTGTAGAAAAATTAAATGCAAAAGTTGAAATAGACATAAAAAGCGGCGATATTAAAATAAGCAAAGAAGACATTATAATAGAAATGAAAATAGGAGTAAACAATGCTAAAGTAATCAAGAATGATGGCGGTACATTGACAGAGTTAGTAGAAGATTTAGATGTACCACCTAAGTTAGTTAATTCTGAGAGTTATGTACCACTGAGATTTATGGCAGAAAAATTAAACTATTATGTACAGTGGGATAGCTGGCAGCGTGCAGTAGTAGTTAAAGAGGAAGGTGACGTTATGATTGTGGAAAGACCAATAGAATTTGAAATTGTAGACAGAGAAACTTTACTAAACAATGAACTTCTATTAAATCTTTATAACGAGAATTACATGTCAAAGGGTTTGTATACATTAATAGACGGTGAATGGATTTATGCACTTTTATCTGCCGGCGAAAAACCGACAGGTGGTTTTGGATTATCTGTAGATAGCATAACTGAAGTTACTCCCGGAACTGCATATGTTCATGCAACATTACATTCACCGGATAAAGACAGTATTGTTACACAAGCATTAACATTCCCAAATAAAATAATAAGATTTAATAAAAATAATATTGAAAATATACAATGGGACTTATCGGGAAATGAGTTGGCAGAGGAGACAGAAAGAAACGAAGTGATAAACCTTGTTCAAAATTTTGGCGAACAATTAAAGATGGTTTCATTATTAGCCCCTAACGATATAATAAAAGAAAATATGGAAAAGTACTATGGAGAGTTTGTTACTCCTATGCTGATTGAAAATTGGCTTAATGATCTTGAAAATGCGCCTGGACGATTTGTTTCCAGCCCTTGGCCTGAAAGAATCGATATTTTATCAGTAGAAAAAACATTTGAAGATGAATATAAAATAACAGGCAATATTATTGAAATTACAAGCGTTGAGTTAACAGAAGGCGGAATAGCTGCAAAAAGACCTATTACATTAAATGTTAAGAAATTTGATGGGAAATGGTTGATAGACAGCGCAGAAATAGGCGACTATAATAACGAAGTTTTGGGGACGGTTCTTTTTGATTGATATCTGAAAATATTTGAGGAAGTACTGAAATTTCAGTTCTTCCTCATTTTTTATTTACGTACAAGTATTTTTATTACCTCAGAAATATACATAGTATGAAAATCATTGTTTGGATAGTTTTTTTCTATAAGACTTTTATCAATAAAAGAGTTACTCTGAAATTCTTGTGCAAATAGTTTTTTGCAAATTAGTATGATATCGGCTTCTTCAAAGCAGGGTACATCTTCACAATGATTAAGAGTTAATGTTGTTTTACCAATTTTATCTTCATCTCTACCGGAAACTGTACCAAGGTATGATAGTTCTTTTTTATGCTTACTGTCAAAAAAGCATAGAGAAAATACATCTGTATTATCAATAAATTCTTTTGTATACCTTTGAGGTCTTATAACTGTATATGTAACATTTTTATTCCACATGACACCAAAGCCACCCCAAGAGGCAGTCATAGTGTTTGCTTTATTATTCTTTTCAGCTGTTATTAACATCCAGTCGCTTCCTATCAGTTGAAAAGCGCTTTTATTTAACTCTTCTGGTTTTATTTCAACATAGTTTTTCATTAATATACTCCTTTCCATACACTAATTATATTTTATGTTCATTATAACAGATTAATTAGTTTATTTCTAAAATTTTTTAGCATCAATTTTGGGGAGTCTTTTGATTGCCAATTAATTTACAAATAATCTTTCTTTAAGTTAAGAAAGAGTGATATAATATGATTACTTGAGGAGGAATATTATGATGAGAGTAAAATCAGTTATTGTAATACTTATATTATTAAACATTTTTTCAATTAACGTATTTGCAACAGAAGGAACCAATGAACAATTTAAAGTGATTGGATACTATTCTGGCGATTTATTTAATGAACCATTGGAAAACCTTCAAACAGATAAATTGACACATGTAATATATGCATTTTTAATACCTAAAATTGATGGAGAGTTGGTTGAATTGCAAAAACCGGAGCAGCTAAAAGAATTAGTTATTCAAGCCCACGAAGATGGAGCTAAGGTATTTATTGCTTTAGGTGGTTGGTCCCATGAAGGAAAGCCGTTGCAGCCTGTGTTTGAGCAAGTAGCTGCCAATGAAGAAACAAGAAAAATATTAATTGAAAATGTGTGTTTATTAGTAGATAAGTATGATTTAGATGGTGTTGAATTAGATTGGGAGCATCCCAATAAAAATACAATATTTGATTATGAAAAATTAGTTGTTGAGCTAAGTAGTGCTTTAAAAAATAGAGGTAAAGGTATGACTGCAGCTTTAAATGGTGCTTGGTCTAAAACTGAAGGACCTGAGCCTTCAATGGTCTTGACTGATAAATGTCTTGAATCCTTTGATTTTATAAATGTAATGGCATATGATATAAACAATACAGACCACAGCCCTATATGGTTTACTGAAACATCTATTGCGTATTGGAAAAATAGGGGTGTTCCGGCAGAGGAAATTGTTGTTGGTATGCCATTGTATGCAAGACCAAGTTGGCTTCAGTACAGACACTTAGTAGCGCTAAATACCGAATATGCCTATTCTGATTATGCCCCAACCTTACCGTTAGAATCATACTATAATGGCATGGAAACCTTGAGAGAAAAGACGAATATAGCAATAAGCAAAGCTGGAGGTGTAATGCTGTTTGATGTTAACGAGGATACTAACGATGAGTACAGCATAGTATCAATGATAGACAGTATAGTTAATAAAAATGACAATAAGCTAAATAATGAGATAAATAGGAATGTTAAAATTGCTTTAGAAACAGTAGGTTACATATATTTATTGAAGATATTTATTAAGCATTATAATATGAAATAGATTTGTTATACAACTATAGGACAGTTAATTGTCTACTTATACGAATCCTATAAATCAGATGGAGTAGCTATGAAAAGAAGCAAGACAAGAAATATAATAATTGGTGTTTTAGTTATTCTTATATTGTGGTTCGTTGCACATACTGTATTTGTTACCATTGATGGTTTAAATGATGAATTAAATACAACTGATGTAGCTGTTGTGTTAGGTAACAAGGTAGAGATAAATGGCAAACCATCAAAGCGGTTACAGGGTAGATTGGACAAGGCAGTTGAGTTGTATAAAGGAAATTATTTTAATTATATAATTGTTAGCGGTGGCTTTGGTAAGGAAGGGTATGATGAAGCTATAGTTATGAAAAATTATTTAGTTGAAAAAGGTATTTCTGAAGATAAAATTCTGATAGACAGTGTTGGATATAATTCACTTATGACCGCAAAAAATACTAAATTAATAATGAATGATATGAATTTTGATAGTGTAACTATAATTACTCAGTTTTATCATATTACAAGGACAAAATTTACCTTCCAACGCGAAGGAATTGAGAACATTTACTCAGCTCACTCCAATTACTATGAACTTAGAGATTTATATTCCCTGTTTAGAGAATTTTTTGCATATTATAAATATTTGATAATCAGATAAAAAAGGTGGTGGTTAAAATTTATAAATACATTTATGTTAGAGCGGTAGCCGCTGGTGCAGTTTTCAGTCAACCTAATCATAAGGAACTGATTGATGAAAAAAGTAAGGAGGGCTGGAGATTTGTAACGTTTATACCGGCTGCAATTAATGGTCACGGAGTTATTAAAGAAATTGATTTAGTATTTGAAAAAGAAATTTAATATTTGAGGTAAAACATGGCAACTTATAAGAATATAGTAAAATTAAAAGATGGAAAAGAAATATTGTTTAGAAATGCAGAAGTAACGGATGCAGAAAAAATGATAGAGTATCTTAATGCTGTTGGAGGTGAAAGCGACAATCTTTTATTTGGAAAGGATGAATTTCATTTAACTTTAGAGCAAGAGAAAGCATATTTAAGTAATGCTAAGAATGATCCAAATATGCTGATGCTGTTAGGCTTTATTGATGATAAGCTCATTAGCACAACACATATTTCAAATTCTAACAGAGCAAGAATTGCACATAATGCTGAAATAGCCATTTCTGTAAAGAAGGAATATTGGAACATGGGGATAGGAAGTGCAGCAATGAATGAGATTATAACATATGCTAAGAATACTAAAACTATTAAAACAATATGTTTAGGAGTGAGAAGTGGTAATGATAATGCAATAAAGCTGTATGAGAAGTTTGGTTTTGAGAAAATAGGAGTACATAAAAATTATATTAATGTTAATTGTAAATATTACGACGAAATATTAATGGATTTATATTTATAAATAATTTGGGGGTACTATGACAGAAGTATTAAGATTAGAACATGTAAGCAAAAGCTTTGGACAGAAGGAAGTTTTAAAGGATATAAATTTTAGTGTTAACAGTGGTGAAATAATAGGCTATATTGGTTCAAACGGTGCCGGTAAAAGTACAACCATAAAAATAATACTTGGCTTAATAGACGAATATGATGGAGATGTCTATGTCTTCGGTGAAAAGGTTAAGGGCACAATAGATTATAAAAGAAAAATAGGTTATGTACCTGAAGTGTCAGATATGTATGATAATTTAACTGCTTATGAATACATAAGCTTTATTGGCATGCTTTATGGTATTGACTCAGATAAAGCTATAGAAAAAGCAAAAGAAATGATGGATGTGTTTGGCATAAGTGAAGCAATCAATGGAAGAATCCATACATTTTCAAAAGGTATGAGACAGAAGCTTTCTATAATTACAGGTATGCTTCATAATCCGGATATATTATTTTTAGATGAACCATTAGGAGGTATAGATGCTAACAGCGTTCTTGTATTTAAGGAAATAATGCAGGGATTAAAGAACATGGGCAAGACTATTTTTTATTCATCTCATATATTAGAGGTTGTTGAAAAGCTTAGTGATAGAATACTGCTTTTAAATGCAGGTGAAATAGTTATGGATGGAACCATGGAGGATGTTAGGAAAAAACAGGCTGATACTACCTTAGAGTCGATATTTAATGAAATTACCGGATTCCACGATCACAAAGAGCTTGCAGACAAATTTATTAATGCATTTATGAGTTAGGAGCGATGTTATGGAAAATTTTCTTTCTTTAAAAATACTTGATAAATTTCAGAAACTGTTTGAAAAGTTTGGCATTGATTACAATATAATGCGAATTATATTAAAAACCAAGTTAGTTTTAGATAGTAGGTCTGCTCCTGTTATTGCAAATCAAAATAAAAAAGAGAATACTGAAAATCCATCCTTTATAAAAAGATACTTGCTTCATTTGATTTTTGGTGGCATGTTAGCATTTTTTATTTATTTTATTAAAGATGAAATGATACGTATGATATATTTTTCAGGAGCTTTCTTTTTTATGACTTCCATGTATCTTATTTCAGATTTTTCTTATGTAATATTAGACACTAAGGATAAGAAAATATTACTACCTAAGCCAATAGACAGTAAGGTTGTTACAATGTCAAAGGTACTGCATGTGCTGGTCTATATGTTTCGCCTCAATTTATTTTTAGCAGGGCCATCACTATTGGCAATTGTAAGACTAAACGGTTTTATTGCAGTTCCTATATTTATATTAGAAATTTTATTAATGGATTTATTAATTTTTTTGGTAACTGCTTTTATATATTTACTAATTCTTAGATTTTTTGATGGAGAGCTTTTAAGAAATATCATAAATTTAATTCAAATATTGCTTACTATTTTAGTAACAGTTGGTTATCAAATAGCAATAAGGATGATTGATTTTACTGAACTTCAAAATATAACATACAATTTTGAACCTCATAATTACTTAAATCCAATACTATGGTTTGGAGCTCCTTTTGAAATTATATTTAACGGTGGAAAAGAATTATATTTATATATATTTACGCTGTTATCAATTATTGTTCCGATAACTTGCTTTGCAATATACTTAAGCTTAAGCAAAAAAATGGAATCTCTCTTGTTAAAATTAGAAGGGGAAGGTAATGACAAACATGCTAAGCACAGGATTGAACTTTTACTTGGGAAAACTTTCAATAAAAACCAAATACAAAGACAAGCATATCATTTTACATGTGCAGTTTTAAGAAGCGATAGAAGCTTAAAGCTAAAAGTATATCCAGGATTAGCTGTTGGAGTTTTATTTCCAATTATAATGCTGTTTAACTCAGGGGTAAGGGCACCTAATAATATGGGTAGTCAATATGACTATTTATATTTATATTTTGGTTTTATGGTTTTTCCTCAAATATTAGAGTTAATTAAATATTCATCTGCTTGGAAAGGCTCATATGTTTATACTACATCAGGTTTTAGTAATGTTCGGGAATTAAATGCAGGACTTCTTAAGGCTGTTATGCTTAGGTTGTTTATGCCTTTATTGATTTTTAACAGCGCCATTTATATATTGATGTTTAAAGGTTTATTTATTATGGATATGTTTGTAATAATGTTGGCAAGCTTAGTAATTTTACCTATAATATATAGAATTATTTTTAATGAGCTTCCATTTTCAAAATCAATTGATGAATCAAATCAAACAAAGGACATAGGAATATTTTTTGCTTCTTTGGCAATTGTAGGTTGCTTTGCTGCAGCACATGTTATACTAAAAAGAATAAACATATGGATATATATAGGTATATTAATTATTGGAATTCCAGCAAGCTGGAAGTTTGCTATGCCTGACAGCAAGAAAAATATTTTCGCTGGCAAAAATGTATAACTTATTGTATAATCGTAGGATAAATCATTTATAAAGGGGACAAAATGAGCGTTTCGATATCTAAAGCAATATTACACATATTAGACACTAATTTAGGGATTCCAGTTCTTTCTGAAAATCTTATGTCATTTAATGACGAAATGAGGGAATACGCAGAAAAGCACATAATTAAGTGCTATAATGATGCAGATATAAAGAAAACAAAATTTAATAATATGGATGGGTTATTTTTAAAATCAATTAAGGAATACTTAAATACAGATGATTTTATAAAATTTTCTAATGTTGTATCAGAACTTTTCTTTAAATTAATAGTAGAAAATCAAGATATTAAACCGTGTGATCTTTTATTTTTAAAAGCAAATGTATTTAATAAAGATTATATGATAATTCTTAAGCTAAATTATAAAAAGGGTTATATTCATTTTACAAAGCAAGAAGAAAGCACAAAAAACATCATAATAGAGCAGCCCTGTTCATTACCTGCAGCGACACAAAAGATTGATGAGTTTATTTTTGTGGATTTAAATAGTCTTGATGTATATGTAAAAGAAAAGAAGTGCCAAGTGTACAATGAACCTTGCTATTATATTTCAAAACATATATTACATTGCAAAGAAGAAAAACCTGATAAAGAAAAGGTAAAAATTATTACTGAAACTACTGATAAAATAATCAAAGAGTATTACGATGATGATATGTTTATGAAAAGTCAGGTGAAAAATATAATCAGAGAAAATGTCGAGGAATCATTAAATATCAATGTAGAAGAAATATCAGAAAAAGTATTTAAGGATACGGAAGCTAAGCAAATCTATAATGAAGAAATAAAGATGAAGGGTATAAAAGAGCCTGAAGTTAAAGTAAATTTCAACTATGCCAATAAAATAAAAACAAAGCAGAAATTAATTACAGATGAAGGCATAGAAATAAATATACCCTATGAAATATTAAGCAATAAAGAGAAGGTTGAATTTATAACAAATCATGATGGCACTATTTCAATCGTATTAAAAAATATAGATAGTATAATTGACAAATAAAAAGATAATTCACAGAAACAATAGAATGATTCTATTGTTTTTTTTGTTGTTTCTAAAAATTATAATTGACGTTACATAAAATGTAATGTTATAATAATTGTAACGACTATTCACGGAGGTTTTAAATGGAAAATAAAGAATATATTGTACTTAAAACTGATAAGGAATTGAAAATACTCATGTCTCCTATAAGACAAAAAATAATTAAAATAATGAGCAGAGAGGGAAAGGCCGTTACATCAAAATATATAGCAGATAAGCTGAATATTTCACCTTCTTCGGCACAACATCACATTAAGCAGCTACAACAAATAGGGATTGTAGAATTTGACCATAACGAGATTATTAACGGCATAACCGCAAAATATCTTAGATTATCTGAAAAAACTGTGAAAATAGGTCAGGATATCAATGATGATTTATCATCAGAGCGAGATGTATTGGCAAGAAACATATTAAGCAATACTTATAATGAATACAAAGAACTGACATCTAATAAAAGACAGTTGTTAGTAGAAGAATACAGAAAAGGAAACAAAGTTGCAGACCAAATGACAGGAGTTGTTCACTTAACAACTAAAGAAGCAAATGATCTATTTGACATTATTGATAATTTTTTAAAAAAGCATTTAAAAGCATCTGAAAATACACATCCTTTTGAGTATGCCTTAATAGCATACCAAGCTGATTTAAATGATGATAGAAGAAAGGATTAGATATGAGAGTAAAATTATATTCTTTTATATTTTTTCTTAATTCTTATATTTCTGGATTAATAGTTCCTGTTTTAAGTTTGTTACTTATGGAAAAAGGGGCTACACTCAGCAGTATATCTGTTATTATGGGTATTTTTGCCTTTACTGTTATTGTACTTGAGTTACCTACAGGGATAATGTCTGATATGATTGGAAGGAAAAAGACCTTTCTAATATCCCTTGTTCTATCGGCTGTCTTTTCATTGGTTATTCTTTTTGGTCATGGATTTTTATACTTGTCCATAGGAGTATTTATTTATGGATTAAATAGAGCTGTTTCTTCAGGGTCATTTGAAGCTTTGTTCATTGACTCATACATTAATGAATTTGGTAAAGATAAGCTGCATGTAGTATCAACACGTTTAAATGTCTTGGATGCTCTTGGATTATCAGTTGGAGCTTTGACAGGAGGAGCTCTTCCAGAAATATCAAGTAAGTACCTTATATTATCAGGAACTTATGATTTAAACCTTGTTGTCAGATTAGCATTAACTGTTTTAGTTGCAGTACTTGCAGTAATTTATATTAAGGAGACATGTGCAAATGATATTAAGGAACGTATTAATTTAAGAAAGCACATAAGAAATAGTTCAGCAATAGTAATTAATAGCAAAAGCATAATTTGTATTTTTATATCTGTGTTTTCTACAGGATTTTTTTTAAGTTCCCTTGAAACATATTGGCAGCCACATTTTATTTCACTGTTGCCAAATGAAAGTCTAAGAGCGTTGCTTGGTGTAATTTCATTTTTATATTTAGCTGCAGCAATGGCGGGAAATATTATTTCAGGCAAAATCCTTAGTAAGTATAATCCACAAAAAACTTATATAGTACTTAGAATTTTTCTTGGGATTATATTAATTGTAACAGCATTGCAGACAAATATGATTTCATTTATTTTCTTATATTCCTTAATATATTTATTTTTCGGAATGGCTAACATACCGGAGAATGTTATTCTAAACAGTGAAATACCAAATTCAGCAAGGGCTTCTATTTTATCACTTAATTCATTAATATTGCAGATTGGAGTACTATTTGGTTCTTTTGCTAACAGCTTCCTTATAAATTATTCTACGATTTCAAATCTATGGATTATAGCGGCTGTAATAATTTTCATTTCAGTCATTGGTGTTTATAAAAAATTATTTTTAGATCAAACAACAAATAAAAGTATTTAATTTTTTCGACCACTAAACTTATCGCAAAACGATAAATTATAATTGACAAACAATAATTAATGAGTTATTCTGATATAAGGATATGAATCATTAAGGGGGTAAAATTTTGAAAAAATTAATTACATATAGGTATTTCAAATATATCATATTTGCACTTGTAACTATGTTTATAATACTATTGATATCATATATTTCTTCACAATCGATTAGTAGGAGAATTTCAAATTCCTTGGGAATTAAAACACCTATATATGCAAAGATAGAATATGAAGATTCTCATGGAGGTTTTCATGGAGACGGTGACACGTTAGCAAAAGTTTATCTTAATGGAAAAAGTGCAGAAGAAGTTATAATAGAAATTAAAGATAAATGGAAACTGTTGCCGTTATCAGAAAATCTTAATCTGATGATGTATGGTGGAATTAAAGATAATATGGAGTATTCATATAATTTAGCAGATAAGTTAAAAATTCCTCGTATTGAAAATGGTTATTGGTATTTTATTGACCGTCACAGCAAAAGCACAGATACTTATAATGATGCGGATTTATTTGAAAGAAATTCTTTTAATTTCACCTTGGCATTGTACGATTTGGATATAAATATACTGTATTATATAGAATTTGACACATAAAATTAATGTAAATTGTTTGGGAGTAAAACAATATATGAAAAATAACTATTTATTTATTATAATTTTTATATTTGTCATGATAGTCTTTTTTATATGGCAAAACAATGCTTTTGTTGTATCTAAATATGAATATAAAAATTCAAAGATACCAAAAAGTTTTAATGGCTATAAAATTTTACATATATCAGATTTGCACAATAAGAATTTTAACGGTAGATTATATAAGAAAATTAAAAGCGTAAATCCAGATGTAATAGTAATCACAGGAGATTTAATAGATAGGCGACGTACAAAAATTAATGTAGCTGTAGACTTTGTAAAACAAATAGTTAATATTGCTCCTGTGTTTTATGTATCAGGTAATCATGAACAATTATCAACTGTATATGACGAGTTAAAAAATGAGCTGAATAAGCTAAATGTGCATATTTTAGATAATTCATATTTAGTTTTAAACAATGATGGTGAGAGGATAGGCTTAATGGGCTTGGCAGACCCAGCTTTAATTTATACAGAAGGAAATAACAATAATGACAGAAACCGTATTTATGCAGTGAATAATCTCAATGAATTATATGATAAGTCAAAAACTAATTTTAATATACTTCTTTCTCATAGACCTGAACTTATTGATGTATATAAAAATAAAAATATTGACTTGGTTTTTAGCGGGCATGCTCATGGTGGACAAATTAGAATACCTTTTATTGGTGGGATTCTTTCACCTAATCAAGGTTTTTTTCCTAAATATTCAGAAGGTATATTTACCGAAGATGATACGACTATGGTCGTTAGCAGGGGGCTTGGAAACAGCATTTTTCCACTCCGAGTTTTCAACCGCCCGGAGTTAGTTGTGGCTACACTGAAATACCCTTATGAGCTATAAAGTAAAGCAGATAAGAATCTAAGTCTATAACTCGGATTCTTATCTTTTTTATCAATAATGAAAATCTACGGTTACACTTGCTTCAATAATTATGTTTCCAGGCATTATAGGTGTTGTTGCTGCAAGTTCGCGCCTGAAAGGCTGTATTGGCATAATGCTGTTTTCTACAATATTCATAGGGATTGGATCGCTTGTAATATTTAAATTCATTGCTATGGATTTTGATTTTTGAATAGCATTTCTCACTGCTAAATTTAGCGCTTGTTGATAATAATACTCTCTATTTGAAACATCAAAGGATATTAAATCAACTACATTTGCGCCTAAGCCAACTGCAGTGTCTATAATGTTACCAACCATGTCAAGGTTATTTGTTCTAATTTCAAGGACATTTCTTACAGAAAATCCTCTATCTATTTGTCTCCCGTTTTCAAAATCGAAAATTCTATCAATGTTATACTGAAATGTTTTTATATTATTTACTCCTATTCGTTGCAAAGCTTGAATAATGGATTGTGTCATTCTTGCATTATCAGATTGTATAGCTGTTAGGTTTTCTCCTGTAGTCTGCACACCTAAGTGAATTATTGCAATATCAGGAACGGCAGTTATCTGTCCTTGACCTGTAAGTGTCATTGTCCTGTTATGTATGTTATTGTCGTGATGGTTAACCATATATAAACCCCCTTCTTATATTCTTTATCATTATATGCTTATTATTGAAAGCTGAAACATAAACACAAAAATATTGCATGGAATTAATATATATATTATATTAAATAAGACTATATCTCTACACTTGGAGGATTTATGAATAATAGTTGGAAGAAAAATATAGTATTGTTTTTAATGAGTCAAACAATTTCATTGTTTGGAACATCATTAGTACAATACGCAATAATGTGGCACATTACTTTACAAACACAATCAGGATTTATGATGACAATTTCTATAATATGTGGTTTTCTTCCTATGTTTTTATTATCTCCTTTTGCGGGAGTGTGGGCTGATCGTTACAATAGAAAAAATTTGATAGTCATATCAGATGCATTTATTGCAATAACTACGTTAATACTATCTTTGTTGTTTTATTCGGGTAATAATCAAATATGGCTTTTGTTTGTTGCTTCTGCTGTGAGAGCTTTAGGGTCAGCAATACAAACACCTGCAGTTAATTCATTTATACCCCAATTAGTTCCTGAGGAAAAGCTTACTAAGGTAAATGCTACTAATGGAAGTGTGCAGTCTATGGTTACTTTAGTGTCACCAATGGTTAGTGGTGCATTATTATCGATTACAAGCTTGGAAGTAATATTTTTAATTGATGTAGTTACAGCAGCTATTGCAGTCTTGATTATGATGATATTCCTGAGAGTGCCTGCTCATTCAAGAGCTTTAGAAAAGCAAGAAACAAGTTATTGGAATGATATAAAAGAGGGTATGAGATATTTAAAGGAGCATGCTTTTCTTAAGGTGTATTTTTCTTACTTTGCAGTTTTTTATGTTTTATTGGCACCTGCGGCGTTTTTATCACCTTTACAGGTTGCCAGAACATTTGGAGATGATATATGGAGATTGACAGCACTTGAAGTTGTATTTTCCGTCGGTATGATGGCGGGTGGCATATTTATGGCTACTTGGGGAGGGTTTAAAAATAAAATTCACACCATGGCTTTATCCTGTTATATTATGAGTATTTGCACTGTCTTATTTGGAGTGATACCATATTTTTGGGTTTATATTTTTATAATGGGTGTATTTGGACTTATAATGCCTGTTCTTAATACACCTTCAATAGTACTTATACAAGAAAAAGTCGAAAATGATTATTTAGGAAGGGTATTTAGTATTTTGAGTATGATTTCAAGTATAATGATGCCTTTCGGTATGTTGATTTTCGGTCCTATATCTGATATTATAAAAATAGAATGGCTTATGATAGGTTCGGGTTTATCATTAATAATATTGACAGTATTCTTTTCAAAAAATAATATTCTGCTAAAAGCCGGTAAACCTATAGAAAAATAAAATATCATTGGCATTTTAGAGATAATAGAACAATCATCAAAATGCTTGGGGTTAGTTAAGTTTATGAAAAATATAAAAAATATAACAATATTAAAAGTTAGTTTAATATGTATAGTTATATCTTATATAGCTAATGCATTATATTTTATGAATTTAACTATATTAGAGCCGGTTTTTTTGAAGCACTATTATGAGTCAAATATACAAAGAAGATATGTTGTTATTTTGCATTTGATAACTAATTCTGATGATAATAGGGAAATTGTTGATATTGAATTTCCTCAGTTGCCTGAAGATTTTGCGTATGTGTCTTTAAATCATGTATGGAGAAATAATAACGGATATGACAGAATTGAGAAATTCGCACACTATGATTATAGAACAATAGTTTTAGAATTTCACAACAGCGACCAAGAAAATACTCAAGGAGATGAACAAAGCGTTATATTAGATGAGGCAAAAATAAGATATATGAACGGCGATGTTCAGAATGTGGATATTGGAAAAATTGTTCTGCATAAAAATATTAAATCATATGATTTTTTTGATTTAGCATCTGCATCCTCATCTAATGATTATACTTCGAAGCTTTATGTGCAATCATTAAAAAATATTGCTATTAATAACATACAATCAGATTTAGATAATGAAATTGAAGGATTTTTAGAAACAACAGTAAATGATATAAAAACAAAAGATATACAATATCCAATCAGTTTTGAGGCAGGTGATTATATATCTTTTAACAGTAAATTTTTATATGATTCAAATGACATAAGAAAATATAATATTTATGGCATAAAAAGAAGAATACATATCACAGATTCTGAAGGAAACAAAGGGTATGGATTAATATATAATTTAGATTATGAACCTACTAATGTTTTTTCTACCGAAAAAAGCATTATTGATTATCTGAAATACAGAGGTGTGAAATAATGAAGCAGGGATATAATAAAATTTTCTGGGGATTGGTATTTGTTATTTTTAACATCAATCTTGGGTTCATAAATGTTTTGCCAGATTTTTTAGGGTACTTTTTGATAAGCTTAGGAATAGGTGCAATTCGAAATGAATACGAGCACGATTCGTTTAAATTAGCCGCCATAACAGCAAATATATTAGGAGTATACACCTTAATAACCTCTATTCTCACATTCGCAAGCGGTGGCAGCTATGAAATATTTAATAATAATATTTTAAAAATAGGATTGTCTTTGCTTGTAAGTGCAGCAAACTTAGTGATGGAATTTAATATTTTATCAGGAACTGCTTCAATATTTAAGTATATAGAAAAACCTGAGGAAGCAGAAGAAACGTATAAAATTCAGAGAAACTATACTTATTTATGCATTGTTGCTTTGTTTCTTATGTCGATTATATTTAATATATCCAATTCAACAATTGCATTGATAATGGTCATTTATTATTTAATTATACGTATTTATTATTTCAGTGTAATCAGAAGGATAAAAAAGCTTTTCAACAACGAGGAATTTCTGTTGGAAACAGATGTGCAGGATGAAAATTTTAGAGAAGATAATAATTAGGAGGAAATTTATGAAATTCTTATGGACTACAATTCATGTAAAAAATATGGAAGAGTCATTAAAGTATTATCAGGAAGTAGTAGGACTTAATTTAGTAAATAGATTTAATGCTGGACCGGGAATGGAAATATCATTTTTGGGAGAAGGAGATACTAAATTAGAAATAATATGCAGCGAAAAATTTCAAAGCTTTAATCCGGGAAATGGAGTATCTATGGGATTTAAGGTTGAATCATTAGAAGATGCATTAAAAATGGTAAATGATAAAAATTACAAAGTAATTACTGGACCATGTCAGCCAAATCCAAATATTAAGTACTTTATATTTTTAGATCCTAATGGATACAAGATACAATTTGCTGAACAATCTTAGTGAGTAGTATATGGATATTATTAATAAGCATTTAGATAAGCTACATAAAAGGGAGCAAAAAATATTAAATAAGAAACAGGGAATAATTGAGGAAAAATTAGAACCTTTAGTAGACAAGGTTGAATCAAAAGTTCCTAAGACATTAAAGGATGCTCTTGATAGTGCATTTTATAAAAGCTTTGAGATTATTTTTGAAAAAGGAACTAAATATATTGAAAAGCTTTATAATAAGAATAAAATCCAGATTAATCACAATGTTAATGATTATCATGTATCAAGAAAAGCAGATAGAAAAGCTTTAAAGAAAATTGATAGACATGCTCAAAAAAGCGCCATATTAAATACTTCAATATCGACAATTGAGGGAGCTGGATTGGGATTTTTGGGAATTGGTATGCCTGATATACCATTGTTTACAGCTATGATATTAAAAACAATTTATGAGATATCATTAAGC
>JAEZGU010000299.1 GCA_023416855.1 Bacillota bacterium | reverse complement strand
CCTCAATATTGTACATAATATCATATTTAAGTTTATTTGTATCATATCCACCATGTTTGTTGTTTATTTGCATTAATCCAATACTTGTACCGGATATTTTAGGACTACCATCTCTGTTATAATGCTCAAAAACAGATTCTACCCTTGCAATTGATTTCAAAATAACCGGAGGGATACCTCTTTTTATGGCTACTTCTTCAATCATTTTTTCTAACTCTTCGCGAGGTGGATTATAATCTGCATATACGAATGTATTTAGTATAATAACTAATACGAATATTATCAAAATTATTTTTCGGGCATTTTTTAATATTTTCATATTTACTGCCTCCTGATTTTGATTTTAACCGTTAGTTGTGAATTTGAACTCGGTCAATTAGGTTTAACACTTCTTCTTTTACATTTTTCAGTAAATTCATAGAATCAATTTTGTTTACACCTTTAATTGAAAAATAAACCTTTAATTTTGGTTCAGTTCCTGATGGTCTAAGCACCAACCAAGAACCATCTTCAAATAAAAACTTTAGTACATCCGATTTCGGATAATTTAACTTTTCAACATTTCCGTTTGTAAGATTAAGAACAATACCTAATTTGTAGTCGTAAAAATATGGTATATTCTTGCCCGCCAATATTCTGAGCTTGTTTTCTCTAAAATTATCCATTATGGCTCTCATTTTATTTAGACCGGTAAGGCCTGTAAAGCTCAGTGATATTGTTTCTTCTATGTAATATCCGTGTTCATCGTATATGTCTTGTAATATATCTAATAGTAATTTCCCTCTTGTCTTATAATATGCACACATTTCACAAATGAGCATGCTTGCAATAACAGCATCTTTATCTCTTACAAAAGTGCCTGCAAGATAACCAAAGCTTTCTTCATAGCCAAATAAAAAGCTATACTCATTTGTTTCCTCAAAATTCTGCATTAATTCTGCTATATATTTAAAACCTGTCAATGTATTTATAGTTGACACGTTGTATTTTTTTGCTATTGCTCTCCCTATTTCACTTGTTACTATAGTATTAACAATAACACCATTTTTATGGAGTTTTTCGTTTTCTTTCAAAGACCAAAGAAGATAATTTAATAAAAGCGCACCTGTCTCATTTCCGTTTAAAGGCACATATTCACCTTCATGATTTCTTACAACAAGCCCAACTCTGTCACAGTCAGGATCAGTTCCTAAAATAATATCTGCATTTAACTCTTTTGCTTTATTGATAGCTATTTCAAATGAACTGATTTCTTCAGGATTAGGTGATATTACTGTTGAAAAATCAGGGTCAGGATTTTCCTGTTCCTTAACGACAAACAGATTTTTATAACCTAATTCTTTAATAACTCTTTTCACTAACATGTTTCCTGTTCCATGAAGAGGCGTATATACTACTTTTATATTTTTATCAACATTGGAATTTAAACTCAACTTCTTAATTTCATTTATGTATGATGTATCTACATCATCTCCAATTATTGTTATTTTTTCACAATTTTCAAAGTTCGAACAAATTACATCTTTCAACATAACTTTTTTTATACTATCTATAATCTCATCCGCATCTTTAACCACTTGTCCCCCAAATTGGTCATAAACCTTGTACCCGTTGTAATCGGATGGATTATGGCTTGCGGTTATAACTATGCCTACTTTGCATTTTAAGTGCCTTACTGCGTAAGATAACTCAGGAGTTGGTCTTAAACTTTCAAACAAATATACCTTGATATTATTTGCTGCAAATACACAAGCGGTCTTTTCTGCAAATTCCTTAGACATATGTCTTGAGTCATATGCAATAACCGCACTTATATCTTCATCTTTATATTTTTCTTTTAAAAAGTTACTTATACCTTGTGTTGCTTTAGCAATAGTAACTATGTTTATTCTATTAGAACCTGCTCCAATTTTTCCTCTCATTCCACCGGTTCCAAATTCTAATTCTTTATAAAATCTATCTTCTATTTCGTGAGCATCATTTTCTATTAATTTTAACTCTGCTTTTAAGATATTATCTACGTATGGACTGTCAAGCCACAATTCATATTTTTCCCTGCTCATACTATCTCCCTAATTTAAATCGACACTTTTCAAATAGGTCTTAAAGCTATCTCTTAAATCATCTCTTTTAAGCGCAAAATCGACAGTAGCTTCAAGAAAACCCATTTTGCTTCCTACGTCATATCTTCTGCCATCGAAATTATACGCGTAAACATCTTCTATGTCGCATAGTTTTTTAAGCCCATCAGTAAGCTGAATTTCTCCACCTACTCCTTTAGTAGTATTCTCAAGGATTTCAAAAATTTTCGGGGTAATTATATACCTTCCAAGTATTGCCAAATTAGTCGGTGCTTTATCAATTGGCGGCTTTTCTACTAAATCGTTAACTGAATAAATTTTATCATTAATTTTTTCACCTGATACAATTCCATATTTGCTTACATCTTCAAGTGCCACTGGTTGAACTCCCAAAATTGTAGAGTTATATTCTTCAAATATTTCTAACATTTGTTTTAAGCACGGTTTTTGTGAGTCAACCACATCATCACCTAATAAAACAGCAAATGGTTCATTTCCTACAAATGATTTTGCACAGTAAACAGCATGACCAAGACCCAGTGGATTTTTTTGCCTCACTGTGTGTATATTGATCATTTTAGAAATTTTTCTAATTTCTTCTAAGAGCTCATGCTTATCTGTTATTTCTAAATTGTCTTCGAGCTCAACTGCTCTGTCAAAATGTTCTTCAATGGATCCTTTGTTTCTACCTGTAATGATTAATACATCTTCTATCCCTGAAGCGATAATTTCCTCAACTATGTATTGTATTGTAGGTTTATCAACAATTGGAAGCATCTCTTTAGGGATTGACTTAGTTGCAGGCAAAAACCTTGTTCCAAGCCCTGCTGCAGGTATAACTGCTTTTTTAATTCTCATGTTCAACCTCTATTTATTTTGTTTCACGGTCTTTGCCGTCAATGTATTTATTAAACAATAATCAATAGATTATAGCAATCTATTGATTATATTTATTGTCTTATTATGCGATTTATTAAAATGATCCGTAATTTGTTTTTATATTATCTGTTATTAAAGAATCTTTTAACACGTCCATATGCTCTAATGATTGTCCTGTACCCTTTGCAACACAAGAAACTGCATCATCTGCAATATGAACTGTTAACCCAGTTCTCTTTTCAAGCAATCTATCCATTCCTTGAATTAAGCATCCCCCACCTGTCATCATAATGCCTTTTTCACTGATGTCTGCCGCTAATTCAGGAGGTGTCTTTTCTAATACTGAGTGTACAGCATCAGCTATAGATGTTATGGTTTCTTCTAATGCTTCAAGCATATCTGATGTTGAGATTGTTAAATTAACCGGAAGACCTGTCACAAGGTTTCTTCCTCTTACTTCCATATATTTTTCTTCATCTGCAGGATATGCAGCACCTATGCTCATTTTTAGCTCTTCAGCGCTTCTAAGCCCTATCATAACATTGTATTTCTTTCGCACGTATCTTACAATAGCATCGTCGCATTTGTCTCCTGCTACTTTTATAGATCTGCTGACAACTATACCTCCAAGAGAAATAACTGCAATGTCTGTAGTTCCTCCACCCATGTCTATAATCATATGACCTGATGGCTTTGTTATATCAAGACCTGCACCGATAGCAGCTGCTACAGGTTCCTCAATTAAGTATGTCTTCTTAGCACCGGCATTCATGCTTGCTTCAAGAACTGCTCTTTTTTCAACCTCAGTAACTCCGCTTGGAACACAAATTATTACTCTTGGTTTCATAATTGAATTTCCAACTGCTTTTTTGATAAAGTATTTTAACATCTTTTCTGTTATGTCAAAGTCAGATATTACACCGTCTCTAAGAGGTCTAATGGCAACTATGTTCCCTGGTGTACGTCCAAGCATTTTTCTTGCTTCTTCACCAACCTCAAGTATTTTATTGGTATTAATATCAATTGCTACAACAGAAGGTTCATTAATCACTATACCTTTTCCTTTAATGTAAACCAATACACTTGCAGTACCAAGGTCGATTCCAATATCCATTCTGAACCCCATTTTATCCTCCTGTTTTGTTAATATGTATTATCACAATTTTAGCTATAATGATAAAAATTATAACACATAACTATATATATTTCAATTTTTTTGTAGTAATTTAACATGAAAACAAATGTCTATTCAAAAACAGACATTTGTTGTTATTAGCATTTCTTCAATAATTTTTTAATTTTTTGAACAGGATCCAATAACTCACTTAAAGATCTGTCAAAATTTAGCGTGTCTATTATATTTGCAATATATTTAGACATATCTACTTCAGTATACCATGGCTTTGTTAGCAATTCAGGCTTTCTGTATATTAGGTTCGTAGTAAATATTCTTGAAATAATACCTTCTTCGTATGCTTTGTCAAACTTAGCCAATCCCTCAGTAAATAATCCAAAGGCAGAAAAAACATAAACATTTTTTGCTTTTCTTTCTTTTAATTTTTTAGCTACGTCAATCATTGAATCGCCTGATGCTATCATATCATCAACAACTATAACATCCTTGTCTTCTACATTATCACCTAAGAACTCATGACTAACAACAGGATTTTTACCATTAATTATTACTGAATAATCTCTTCTTTTGTAAAACATACCAAGGTCTAATTCCATAACAGATGAGTAATAAATACATCTTGACATTCCACCCTCATCTGGTGAAATAATCATCATATGATTTCTATCGATTTTCTGATCAGGGAAAGCTCTCACAAAAGCTTTTATCATTTGATAATGAGGATGAAAATCTTCAAATCCATGTAATGGTATAGCATTTTGTACTCTTGGATCATGAATATCGAATGATATTATGTTTTCTACTCCCATAGATGTAAGTTCCTGCAATGCCAATGCACAATCAAGTGATTCCCTTGTAGCTCTCTTGTGCTGTCTACCTTCATAGAGCATAGGCATAATAACCGTGATACGCTTTGCTTTACCATTCATGGCTGCAATTATTCTTTTTAAATCCTGATAATGGTCATCAGGGCTCATTGGTACCTCTATACCATACATTTTAAATTTTACACCATAATTAAAAACATCAGATATTATATATATATCTTTGCCTCTAACAGTTTCATTAATTACACCTTTTGCTTCACCTGATCCAAATCTTGGACAAACGGCATCAAGAAGGTATGTTATAGGCTGAGAATCATCTGAATATATAACCCCATTTTCTTCTTGTCTCCAAACCTTCAAATAATAGTCTATTTTTGATGCAATTTCTTCACAACCCTTCATAGCTATAATTGATAAATCACCAAAAGGTTGTGGTTCCTTGTATACATAGTCATTAATACCCATATTTTCCTCCTGTGTAAAAAAGTATTCCGTTTAATTGTCTTTAATTTCTTTTACATTCTATCAAATATTTATTAATTGTCAAAAGAAAGTGGATTAAATATTGTTAAGTTATCTTAACAAAATAGGGAATCACAAAGGATTGGAACAAATTGGGTCAATTCATAAAAAAAAACTATAACATCATCTCTCTTCGCTGTTATAGTTTTAAAACTCCCGTTTACATATATATCTTCGCTATTTGTGTAGATAAATCCTCGTATGTAAATGGTTTTTCTATTATAATAGATCCTCTTTTTGTCAACTCTTCATAATCTGTTTGTTTTGCATAACCTGTAATAAAAAACGCTCTTGAACTTTTATTTATTACTTTCATCTTTTCATAAAGTTGCTTACCTGTCATTACCGGCATACATAAATCTATTACTGAAAAAGCAATTAATTTATTATGCTGCGAGTAGTAATTTAATGCTTCCAACGGTTTGTCAAATTTTACTACATCATAACCCAAGTCCTCCAAAAGCTCTGCTTCTATATCCAGCACATTTACATCATCATCAACCAGCATTATCAAGTTACTTTTAAACTCTACCTTAGACCTCTTGATAATCTGTTTTCTACTGTATACCGGAATAAAAACTTCAAATCTTGTTCCACTGTTTACTGTACTCTTTACGTCTATGAAGCCGGAATGAGATTTCACAGTTCCAAAAACAACAGATAGTCCTAAACCGGTGCCGTTAGCTTTTTCCTTGGTTGTGAAATATGGTTCGAATATGTTCATTAGAACATCTTCATTAATACCAATACCATTATCCTCTACATAAATCGTAATGTACTTACCGGGGTATATGGTTTCACCATGACTTAATACCATCGGTGAAAATACCACCGTATCAACTGTACCTACTTGAATCCTTCCAAATCGATTGTTCACAGCATCCTTAGAGTTAAGTATTAAGTTTACTAATAAATTCTCAATTTGCGCTTCATCACCAAGTATAATCTTATTTTCAGCTCCATAATTGTATTTGACTTCAATTTGTGAGCTGATTATAGATTCTACCATTCTATAGGTTTCATCCATAACCTTTTTTAAATTAATAGGTTTGTTCGTACTGCTTTCCTTTTTGGAGAACATCAATATTTTTCTAGTAAGGTTAGCAGAGGTTTGTGATATGTGGATGATTCTCTCGGCATATTCTTTCATTTTAGCCACATCATCCGTTTTCTGTATCATGGTAGCATTGCCTATAATGCTCATTAATTGGTTGTTAAAATCATGTGCAATCCCACCTGCCAATTGACCTAAGGCTGCCATTTTCTCACTCTGTCGTTTCGCTAATTCTTGCATTTCCTGCATTTTTGACACTTCTTCGCTATTTAGTGCCATGCTAAGAATTTCTTCTCTTGCAATAACTTGCATTTCTTCGCTTAACATCGTTTCCCCTTTACTTACATTTTCTTTATTTCTATCTCAATTAATATACAATGTTAAAAAAGAAAAATTTGTAGAAAAATGTAATATAATTAAAATATTTGTTACTATTTTTTTGTTAAAAATAAAAAAAGCAACATTCAACGTCAAAAGAAGCGTCAAATGTTGTTTTGTAATGGTGATCCATCGGCGATTCGAACGCCGGACACCTTGATTAAAAGTCAAGTGCTCTGCCTGCTGAGCTAATGGATCTTAAAGTAATAACTTTTATATAATAACCAACTTGTCTAATATTGTCAAGGGAAAAAATATAATTTGAAATTATTATGTCAAATATATATAAAATTACTCAAGTTTTTATATGTGTTGACTTATATTTTTTAATTTGTTAGAATTAAAGAAAAAACGAGGTGATATTTATGGGTTTTAACATGGTTGCAGCTCATGCTAAATGGCCTGAGGAAAACGATGCTATATTTGGTTTAGCAGCCAAAGCAAAGCAAGCAATAGATAAGTATGGTAAAGAAAATGTGATTGACTCCACACTTGGAGCATTAGTTGATGATGATGGTAATCTAATATGTCTTGATACTGTTTATAAAGAGTTAAAATCACTACCTAATGCTGCTATTGCAGCATATGCACAAGTAGCCGGACAAGAAGATTTCTTAGAAGCAGTACAAGAAGCATGTTTCAAAGAGTATAGACCTGATGCTTACATAAAAGCAGTTGCTACACCAGGTGGAACAGGAGCTGTTAGACATGCAATATGGAATTACACAAATGAAGGAGAAACTGTATTAGTATGTGATTGGTTCTGGTCACCTTATGTAACAATTTCCGAAGAATTTGGTAGAAAAGTTGCTAATTTTGAGTCTTTCAATGAAAAAGGTGAGTTTAACACAAAATCATTTAAAGAAAAGTTTGAGGAATTATTAAATAAACAAAAGAGAATAGTTGCTATTTTAAATACACCTGCAAACAATCCTACTGGATATAGTTTATCTGATGAGGAGTGGGATGAAGTTTTAAATATCGCAAAAGAAAATGCAAAAGACCCAAATAACAGAATCATATTATTGGTTGACGTTGCTTACATCGATTATGCCGGAGTTGGATCTGAAAGAAGAAAGTTCTTCTCAAAATTCTCCAACCTTCCCGAAAATATATTTGTTGTGATAGCTTACAGTATGTCCAAAGGATATACTATGTATGGTATGAGATCAGGTGCTGCTATAGGAATTTCTTCTAATGAGGCAGTTACTAATGAGTTCTATTATTCAGCTATGCATGCTAACAGAGCTAACTGGTCAAACGGAACAAGAGGAGCAATGTCTGTTATGACTAACATTGCCAAAGACCCTGCTAAGAAAAAGGCATACGAAGAAGAAGTTAACAAATACAAAACTATGCTTAGGAACCGTGCTAACGCATTTGTTGAAGGTGCTAAAGAATGTGGTTTAGAAATTCTACCTTACAGAGATGGATTTTTTGTAAGTATTCCTTGCGATAATGCAAAGGAAGCTTCTGCAGAATTAATTAAAGATAACCTATTTGTAGTAGCTCTAAAGAAAGGTCTAAGATTTGCTGTTTGCGCAGTTGCTGAAGATAAATGCAGAATTGCACCTGCAAAAATCAAAAAAGTATTAGATAATTTAAAATAAACTTAAAATAACACCGGGGTATAAATACTCCGGTGTATTTTTATTGCATCATAAGTTTTTCTGATTTTGTTTTCCATTTTCCTGATAAGTAATATGGACCGGATATCAATAACCAGAACAACCATCCTACTGCATAACTTAAAAACATATATTCTTTACCAAAATTATATGCTATATAATAAGCAGCAGGGATTCTGCCAAGCCACAAGGATACTATGGCTCCAATCATTGGAACAATTGACTCACCTGCTCCCCTAATAACTGCATTTAAAGTAAATACAATTGCTAATAATGCTATAGTTGGCATTACATTATATAAATATATCATTCCAGCTTCTATAACAAATGGATCTTGATTAAACAATCCCAACAAATACGGCCCAAAAGGTATTATTATTAAACAAACAATACAAACTGCAACTGATAAACCAATTGCCGCAATAGTTCCTTGATGAACTCTATCCATACGCTTAGCCCCAATATTTTGACCGGTAAAAGTTGTAACTGCATTACTAAAGCTTACAATTGGCATGAATGCAAATGTGTCAATTTTGTTTGCTGCATTAAAGCCGGCAATAAAATCAGAACCATAGCTGTTAACCAATGCTTGTAAACTCATTATACCAACTGAAAATAATATTTGTTGTATGCCTGTAGGTAATCCTAATTTTAGAATTTTCTTCAATATTTCTTTGTCAAATCTAAATTTAAACAATGAAAATCTTAGTACTTCGTACTTTTTACGCATGTAAACAATGCCAAATATCCATGAGGCAAATTGGGCAATAACTGTTGCTATTGCTACTCCTGCAACACCCCAATGAAAAACAATTACAAAAACTAAATCAAGGACTATATTGATTACTGTGGCTATAGATAGAAATAATAAGGAAGATTTACTGTCACCAAAACCCTGTAATATTCCTGCATTAATATTAAAACCAAACATTCCTATCATACCGGCAAATATAATAATCATGTATGTATTTGCCATAGGCAAAGCTTCAGCAGGTGTATTTATTAGCATCAATATTGGTTTAGATAATAGTATTCCTATAATTGTAATTGGTATTGAACCAATAATCATTGTTGAATATATGGTTTGTGATGTTTTTTGAACATTATCCATATCTCCAGCGCCTATAAATTGAGAAATTAGAATTGTAGCACCTATACCAAGGCCAATAAATAAAGCCGCCATCATAAAAATTATCGGAAATCCGGTTCCAACTGCTGCCAATGCAAGCTTTCCTACATAATTTCCTACAACGATGCTATCTACCATATTATATAATTGCTGAAATACATTACCTATAAGCATGGGAAATGCGAAAGCAAGAATAATTTTGATGGGACTACCTTCTGTCATGGTATTAATTGATTTGCTCTCTTCTTTTTTATCATCACGATTTTCCATATAACACCTCCAAATCGAGTAATGATAAGTATACCATAACTTAATAAAAATACAAGAAAAAAAAGAGATTTCTCTCTCCTTTTTTTACTGTATTTTTTTGAGTTTCTTACTCTTTAAAACTGTATTTCACTTCTGTACTTGATGATGAGTTATTCAATTTATTAAAAGCTTGAATTTTGTATGGTAGACTGTATAAATGAATAAATCCTGTTGCATCCTTTTGGTCGTATAAATCTCCTGTACTGAATGACGAAATTGATTCATTATACAAAGCATTTTCGGATACCATTCCAGCAAATTTGATTGTACCTTTATATAATTTCAATTTTACTTTACCTGTTACTGCCTTCTGTGTTGAATCAACAAATGCATCGAAAGCATCCTTTAGTCCTGAATACCACATAGCATTGTAAACTAACTCTGCATACTTTTGAGACATCATATCTTTAAAATGAGCTGTATCTTTTTCTAAAACAAAGCTTTCCAAATATTTATGGGCTTCTATAAGCAATGTTCCACCGGGTGTCTCATAAATGCCTCTTGATTTCATGCCTACAAGTCTATTTTCTAATAAATCTATGACGCCTATGCCATGTGTTCCACCTATTTTATTTAAGCTTTTAAGCATTTCTTCACCGTTTAACTTTTTAGAATTCAGCTTAACTGGTATCCCTTCTTTAAATTCTATTTCAATATATTCTGCAAAATCCGGAGTTTTCTCAATTGTATTTGTCATAACCAATATTTCATCAAAATCCGGTTCAAGTCCAGGGTTTTCAAGCATCCCGCCTTCATGACTTATATGAAGAATATTCTGATCTCTTGAATATATTTTTTCTTTTGTTATTCCGTTAAGATCTATATTTTTATATTCTGCATAGTCAATGGCTTCTTCTCTTGAAGTAATATCCCAAATACGCCATGGAGCTATAATTTGAATAGTTGGATCTAAGGCAGCTATTGCAGTTTCGAGACGTACCTGATCATTACCCTTTCCTGTACATCCGTGAGCAATGTATTTTGCTCCTTCTTTGTGAGCTGTTTCAACCAACTTTTTAGCTATTAAAGGTCTTGCATATGCAGTACCAAGCATATATTTTCCTTCATAAACCGCATTTGCTTTAATTCCTTTATAAACATACTCTTCAACAAATTCATTAACTACATTTTCTATATATACTTTACTTGCACCTGATGATAATGCTTTTTTCTTTACAAATTCCATATCATCTTCTTGACCTACATTAACACAGCATGCAATGATATCTAAATCATTGTAATTATCCTTTAACCACGGAATTATAATTGAAGTATCCAATCCACCAGAATATGCTAAAACTACTTTTTCTTTTTCCATTTCTCATTCCTCCAAAATTTTAATGCTTATTTTTATAAATTAATTTAATGCATAATTATTATTTATTATTGCTTATGCAGGGGATGTGTCTGCATAAAAAAATGCTTAGTAAAGAGGCAGTGATTATACCGCGGTACCACTCTTTTTCTAAGCAATTGCTTACTCTACATTTTAACGGTATTTAACCGTATCCTCATACTATTAATTCTGAGGATCTCTTCATGGGCTCTCTTCGATTAATTTTAACTATCGGACTTACACTCTATTCCGACTCGCTGAAGCTAAAATTTAATTTACTCTTCCAATCATCAAATTATACATAATTCATAATTTTTATTCAATTATATGTTTGAATATTAAATTTGTCAATAGTTATTTTTTAAAAATATATAAAATTATAAATAATTAATCATTTTAAAATATTGTTTTTTTATACTGTTCAATTCACCTACGGACGAATTGTGTTTATTATCATATAATAATATACTCGTAAGGAACGACCTACGTGTCGTTCCATCTTATTATGATACAGAAAGGAAATCATATATGTCTAATTTAAATAAGCCCTATAAAGTTAAAAATAAATTAATTAGAAATTTAGAAATTAGCAATGAAACCGGATTTCTTGATTTAAGTGTATTCTCTTCTATTGACCAAAGCCCTATCGAAAACGCTGAAGTTACTGTATATTTATATGAAGTAAGAGGAATATATCAAGAAGCAGCTACAGAAAACGTAATAGTTAGATATATGTCTGATACTGAGGGTAAAATTCCTTTAATAGAACTTCCTGTTATTCATGAATTTGGAGGAGAGAACTTATCTGAATATCATTTATTAGTATATAAGCCTGGTTATTATCGAATTGTGATAATAAATATTGAAATATTTCCAAATACTACAACATCTTATAATGTAGTCCTTTCCCCTATTACTACAGGAGAAGCACGTACAGAATATATAATAATACCTGAAAAGCACTAATTCATTGCTATAGCTTTTAATGAATAAATCCATTTTATTATTAAAAATAAAATGCTGTTATTTTTTTGCGGTAAGAGTATAATTAAATTGATAAAAAGGTTAAGGAGCTCATATGGACTTTTCAGAAAAGCAAAACAAACCAAATGGATTCATTAAAAGTAAATACATAAAAAAATTTTTCAAAAAATACTCACTTAATTATATATTAGGTATTATAGCACTTTTAATAGTGGATATTGCTCAAACAAGGGTTCCAATAATAGTGGGTGCAGTAATTGATGGCATTGAACAACATAACATTGAATTATATTCTATAAAAACTTCTATAATATTACTCTTTATAATTGCAGGTATTATGTATATTGGAAGAATTTTGTGGAGATTTTTTATTTTTGGTACAGGCAGAAGTATTGAAAGAGATATAAGAAACGATATGTTCTCACATCTTGAAAAAATGTCAGCTAAATATTATCAGAAACATAGCCCCGGTGAAATAATGGCATATATGACAAATGATTTGGAAGCGGTACGTATGGCATTAGCTCACGGTATTTTGACATTATTTGATGTAATTGCTCTTGGAAGCATAACTTTATTTAACATGGTGACAGAAATTGATCCTCTTCTTACCTTAGCTGCTGTAATACCTCTTATGCTTATTGCTATTTCTGTAAGATTTGCAGGAAAAGAAATGTTTATCAGATTTACCAGTAGACAAGAAGCCTTTGCAGCATTATCAGACTTTGATCAAGAAAATCTTTCAGGTATTAAAGTTATAAAATCTTTTGTTCAAGAAGAAAAGTTTATTGCTGCCTTTGAGAAAGAAAATAAAAATACATTTGAAAAAAATATGAAATTAATGAGATTGCAATCAATAATGCATCCTTTTATGCAGTTTATTTCAGGGCTTGCATTAGCAGTTGCTATTGCCTACGGAGGTTACATAACTATTATAGGTAGAATAAGCTTAGGTGATTTTACAGCTTTTATTGCATATTTAGGTATGCTTGTTTGGCCGATGATGGCTATTGGAATCACGATTAATATTTTTTCAAGAGGTGCCGCTTCATTATCAAGAATTGAAGAAATATTAAATGAACCCATAGAAATACAAGATAATGAAAATGTTATAAGTATGAAATGTATACATGGTAATATAAGTGTACGAAATTTAAATTATAAATATCCCGAAACAGAAAATTATGTATTAGAAAATATAAACTTTGAAATAAAAAAAGGACAAACATTAGGTATTATTGGTAGGACAGGCAGTGGAAAAACAACTATAGCCAATTTGTTATTAAGAATATTTGATCCTGATAAAAATTCCATCTTTATTGATGGAAATGATATATTAAATATTCCTTTAAATTTATTAAGAAAGAGTATCGGTTATGTTCCTCAAGACAACTTTTTATTTTCAGATACTATAGCTAGTAATATTGATTTTGGAGCAAGATGTTCTGATACAGATAAAATTATAGAAGCCGCTAAATTAGCTGTAGTACACGATAATATTATGGACTTCAAAGATGGATACAATACAATTATTGGTGAAAAAGGAGTATCACTTTCAGGAGGTCAAAAACAACGTATATCAATAGCAAGAGCGTTGATTAAAGATCCTGAAATACTTATACTTGATGATTCGGTTTCTGCAGTGGATACTGATACTGAAGAAAAGATTCTATATTATATAAAGGAATCAAGAAAAAATAAAACAAATATAATTATTGCTCACAGAATATCAACAATTCAGGATTCTGATCTGATTATAGTTTTAGATGAAGGTAAAATAACTGAAACCGGTACACATGAGGAACTATTAAGAAACAATGGCCTTTATCATTCGATCTATGAAAAGCAATTATTAGAAAAAATGTTAAACGAACAGGAATAGGTAAATATATGGATACAATCTTAAAGAGACATGATAAAAACTTATATAAAAGATTATTAAAATATGCTAAACCATATATATGGTTTTTCATTTTAGCAATAGCGATTATACTAATAATTGTTGCAATAGAACTTTATCAACCTATTTTATTAGGTGATGCTGTAGATACATTTTTATCCCAATACGGAAGCGAAGGTAGTACCGAGCTTTTGGACAGGCAGCATGATATTGCCGGTATTGTAAAAATTGGTGGCGTATATTTATTAACAGTTATAGTTATATTTTTTCTTAATTATGCACAAGCATTAATCCTTAGTTTTATAGGTCAAAAAATAATCTATAATATTAGAATGGAGGTTTTTATTCATTTAAGTAAATTATCGCTGAACTTTTTTACAAAAAACCCAATAGGAAAGCTTGTAACAAGAGTAACTAACGATACTGAAGCGCTTAATGAAATGTATACAAGTGTAATAGTCAACGTATTAAAAAGTAGCTTTGTAC